>JANNXP010000142.1:0-4359 GCA_031409615.1 Haliea sp.
GGTGTGCAGCAGCAGGTCGCGAATGGTCATGGGCCGTTTGGTCGGCTCGGTGGCGAACAGCGGATAGGAACCGGCTGTCCACACACCCAGGTTGCGCCAGGTGGGAATAAAGCGGTGCACCGGATCATCCAGCGAAAACAGGCCGCGCTCCAGCAGGGTCATCATGGCCAGCGAAGTGATCGGCTTGGACATGGAGTAGATACGCAGGATGCTGTCTGCGGTCATGGGCGTGCCGCGCTCTACATCGCGGTAACCCTGTATATCCAGATAGCAGGCCTGCCCACGACGTGCGATGAGCGTAATGCTGCCGGGGATCTTGCCGGGCGCTACATAGCGCTGGCCCAAATGCTCGCCCACGCGGGCCAATTGCCCACTGTCCATTCCAACCGCTTCCGGCGTAACGATGTCCAACACGGGTCACACACTCCTTTTACACGACAAAAACCACGCCCAGTGATACCTGCCCCACCCGCAAAAGGCAAGCATGGCGGTGACATTCTACCCGCCCCGCGCAGGATCACTCACTGTACAAATTATTGCCCGCCAGCGGCCTATCTTGCTACCATCGCCACTGCGAAGTACGCCCTCAATATCAACATTATCTTGCAACCCACGGAGAACCCATGAGCCGGCCGTCCCTGTTTGATCTGGAAAACCACTCTGACTTTATCCAACGCCATATCGGGCCGACGGTGCAGCAGCAAACCGACATGGCGCGCGCGATTGGCTACGACAACCTCGACGCCCTGATCGACGACACCGTACCCAGTGCCATCCGCCGCCAACGCGCCATGCAACTGCCCGGCGCCCAGACCGAACAGCATGTCATCGCGCGCCTGCGCGAGCTGGCCCGCCTGAATGTCGTCAACCGCTCGTTCATCGGCACCGGCTACCACGACACCATCACACCGCCGGTCATCCAGCGCAATGTGCTGGAAAACCCGGGCTGGTACACCGCCTATACGCCCTATCAGCCGGAAATAGCCCAGGGCCGACTGGAAGCACTGCTGACCTTCCAGCAGATGATCCTGGATCTTACCGGGATGGAGCTGGCCAACGCCTCGATGCTCGATGAAGGCACTGCGGCCGCCGAGGCCATGACCCTGCTGCAACGGGTGAACAAAAAAAGCCACAGCACCACCTTCCTGATCGCCGACGATTGCCACCCGCAGACTATCGCCGTGGTAAAGACCCGCGCCCAGGCACTGGATATCGAGGTCATTGTCGGCAGCCCCGCAGCACTGCTGGGTCATACCGATGCGTTCGGCCTGCTGCTGCAATACCCCGGCACCTATGGCCATCTCGACGATATTTCACCGCTGGTGAAAAAAGCCCACGCGGCCAACACCCTCGTCGCCGTGGCGGCCGACATCATGGCCCTGCTGCTGGTGCAATCGCCCGGCGCCATGGGTGCGGACGTGGTCGTGGGCAACACCCAACGCTTCGGTGTACCTATGGGCTTTGGCGGTCCGCATGCGGCGTACTTCGCGACGCGGGACGCCTACAAACGCTCCACGCCGGGCCGTATCATCGGGGTCTCCATCGATAGGCGCGGCAACCAGGCCCTGCGCATGGCCATGCAAACCCGCGAGCAACATATTCGCCGCGAGAAAGCGACCAGTAATATCTGCACCGCGCAGGCACTACTGGCTATCATGGCCGCGTTTTACGCCATGTATCACGGCCCGCAGGGACTGCGACGCATCGCCACCCGCATCCAGCGCCTGGCCTGCATCCTGGCCAAAGGGCTCGCTGATGCAGGCTTCACGGCCGATAACGCCACCTTCTTTGACACCCTCAGCTACACCGTGGGCGAGCAACAACAGGCGATCGTCAAACGCGCACTGGCCGCCGGCCTGAACCTGCGCATCATCGGCAGCGATCGGCTCGGCATCGCCCTCGATGAAACCACCTCGGCGCAGGATATTGCGGCACTGTGGGCAGCCTTTACCGGTGACAGCACGCTGCCCGCTGTGGCACACCTGGATGCCAAGGTAATTGAAAACGCCGGCATTCCCGATGCGCTGCTGCGCCCCATGAATTATCTGCAACATCCCCTGTTCAACAACTACCATTCGGAGACGGAGATGCTGCGCTATATGCGCTACCTGGAAGACAAGGACATCGCGCTCAATCGCTCAATGATCCCCTTGGGCAGTTGCACCATGAAACTCAATGCCACCACCGAAATGCTGCCAGTGACCTGGCCGGAATTCGCCGGCTTGCACCCCTTCGCACCCGCCGCGCAGACCACCGGTTACCAGGCCATGCTGGCGGAGCTGGAGCGGATGTTGATTGAATGCACCGGCTACGACGCCATCTCCCTACAACCCAACGCGGGCTCGCAGGGCGAGTACGCGGGATTGCTGGTCATCCGGCGCTACCACGAGAGCCGCGGCGACATGCAGCGCGATGTGTGCCTGATACCCTCCTCCGCGCACGGCACCAATCCTGCCAGCGCGGCACTGGCCGGTATGCGGGTAGTGATCGTGGACTGCGATGCGCTGGGGAATGTCGACCTGGCGGATTTGCGCGCCAAAGCCGCGCGCCACACCGATGACCTGTCCTGCATCATGGTGACCTACCCGTCTACCCACGGGGTGTTCGAGGAATCCATTATTGAGGTGTGTAAGGTCGTCCACCAACACGGCGGCCAGGTGTATGTGGACGGCGCCAACCTGAACGCGCTGGTGGGCATCGCGGCACCGGGCCAGTTCGGCGCCGATGTCTCGCACCTCAACCTGCACAAGACGTTCTGTATTCCTCACGGTGGCGGCGGGCCGGGCATGGGGCCGATTGGCGTGGGTGCGCATTTGCAGCCCTTCCTGCCCAGCCATCCGGTAGTACCGATCGCGGGCCTGGATGCCACCAATGACGTGGTGTCCTCCGCGCCTTATGGCAGTGCGTCCATCCTGCCGATCTCGTGGGCCTACATCGCGCTAATGGGCGGTGAAGGGCTAGCGCTGGCGACCAAGGTGGCGATTCTCAGTGCGAATTACATCGCGCACCGCCTCAAGGAGCACTACCCCATTCTCTACACCGGCACCAGCGGCAACGTGGCCCACGAATGTATTCTGGATATACGCCCGATCAAGGAGGCGAGCGGCGTATCGGAGGAGGACATTGCCAAGCGCATGATCGACTTCGGCTTTCACGCCCCCACCATGTCGTTCCCGGTGGCCGGCACGCTGATGGTAGAACCCACGGAATCAGAATCGTTGGCCGAACTGGATCGTTTCTGCGACGCGCTGATTGCGATCCGCGCAGAGATCCACGCGGTGCAAAACGGTGTGCTCGATGCGACGGACAATCCGTTGACCAACGCGCCGCACACACTGGCCGATGTTGCCGCCACCGCATGGGAGTATCCCTACACCCGCGAGCAGGCCGCCTACCCGGTGGCGTCCCTGCGGCGCTACAAATACTGGCCGTCGGTCAACCGGGTCGATAACGTCTACGGCGACCGCAACCTGTTCTGCGCCTGCCCGTCGATCGATAGTTACCGGGACGACAGCTGATGTCACTCGTGCCCAATCCCCTCGCACAAACGCTCACACTGCCCTGCGGTGCAACCCTACCCAACCGCATCGCCAAGGCTGCCATGACGGAGGGCCTGGCCGATCCGGCCGGTGTACCCACGGCGGAATTGGAGCGACTCTACGGCCTGTGGAGTGACGGTGGTGCCGGCCTGCTGCTGTCCGGCAATATTCTGATCGACGGTGCGCACCTGGAGCGACCGGGTAACGTGATCATCGAGCGCGCACCCGATGCGGCGATGCATACTGCGCTGACGCGTTGGGCCACAGCAGCCACCCGCAATGGCAATCACTTCTGGGCGCAGATCAGCCATGCGGGCAGGCAGACGCAAAAAAATATTAATCTCCATCCCAAGGCGCCCTCCCCGGTCAAGGTCGACCTGCCCGGCGGACAATTCGGTCAGCCGGTTGCACTCACAGTGCCCGAGATCGAGGATATTGTGCGGCGCTTTGGCGTGTGCGCGGCGGCCGTCAAAGCCGCCGGTTTCACCGGCGTTCAGGTGCATGCCGCCCACGGCTACCTGCTGTCCCAATTCCTCAGCCCACGCAGCAATCTGCGCACGGACCAATACGGCGGCACACTGGCCAATCGCGCCCGCGCACTGCTGGATGCGGTAAGGACGGTGCGCGCAGCGGTGGGTCCAAACTTCCCCGTGGCGGTCAAACTCAACAGCGCCGATTTCCAGAAGGGCGGTTTCGACTTTGCCGACAGTTTACAAGTGGCGCAGTGGCTGGAAGCAGCGGGCATCGACCTGCTGGAGATATCCGGCGGCACCTACGAGCAACCAAAATTGCTGGGCGTCGAGGGCCTTGAGGCAGAAGA
>JANNXP010000143.1:0-15668 GCA_031409615.1 Haliea sp.
GGAAGCCCTGGAGCCGGTGACCATCGCCGCCATAGAGGGCTGGTGTATTGGTGGCGGCGCGGCACTGGCGGTCGCCTGTGACTGGCGCGTTGCTGCCGACAACGCCTCTTTCTATGTGCCGGAACTCAAGCTGGGCATGAACATGAGCTGGCAAAGTGTCCCGCGCTTCAGCCACCTGATCGGACCGGCAAAAACAAAACAGTTGCTGATTCTGGCTGAACCGGTGGATGCTACTACTGCCGAACGCTGGGGTTTGTGTGACTACCTCTGCGCGCCCGGCCAGGCTATGACCCGCGCCCGCGCACTGGCGGCGCAGGTCGCCGCCATGCCCCCGGTGCCGGTGCGGATGGCTAAACGCGCTATCAATGCGAGTGCCACCGCACTGGACAACGCCGCCAGCTACATGGATGCCGACCAGTTTTTGCTCACTCAGGGTACTGAGGATGCCCTGGAAGGCGCCATGGCCTTTTTTGAAAAACGCTCGCCCCGTTTCACGGGTAACTGATCTATCATTCGACTCTCATTCGACCTTTATCTAGTCACAGGAGATCACCATGTCCTACAACACCGTGCGCTACGAAGTCGCCGACAATATTCTGACCCTAACCCTGAACCGGCCAGACCATCTCAATGCATTCACCATTGAGATGGCCCATGAACTGATCGCTGCCTTCAATCGCGCCAGCAATGATGACGAGGTGCGCGCCGTGGTGGTCACTGGCGCAGGCCGGGCCTTCTGCGCGGGTATGGACCTGTCGGCGGCGGGCAATGCGTTCGGCCTGAATGAGAAGCTGGCGCCCACGATGCAGGACATGAACGAACGCCTGGACGATCCAGACATCATCGCCGGCGTTCGCGACACCGGCGGCCGCGTCACCCTGGCGATTTACGACTGCAATAAGCCGGTCATCGCCGCCATCAACGGCGCTGCGGTCGGTATCGGTGCCACCATGACGTGCGCCATGGACATTCGCCTGGCCTCGGAACACGCGCGCATCGGCTTCGTGTTCAACAAGATCGGCATCACCCCCGAAGCCTGCTCCAGCTGGTTTCTGCCGCGCATCGTCGGCATCGGCCAGGCCCTGGAGTGGGTGTACAGCGCGGATATCCTCAAGCCCGAGGAAGCACTCGCAGGGAGGTTCATCAAGGCGATAGTGCCGGCAGACCAGTTGTTGGAAGAAGCGTACAAAATCGCGCGACGCATCGCCCAGTTCAGCCCGGTGGCCATCGCCCTGACGCGCCAGATGATGTACCGCTGCGCGGCGCAGCCACACCCCATCGAAGCGCACAAGGTGGACTCACTCGCCATCTACTACACCAGCCTTAACAGCGGCAAGGAAGGCGTGAAATCCTTCCTGGAGAAACGCCCGCCGGTATTTACCCAGCGCACCTCCACCGACATGCCGCCCTTCTACCCCTGGTGGGAATAGGGTAACGAAGCCATGCGGCCGCAGTTAGCCTTTGCCTTTATCTTTGTCACGGTGCTGCTGGACTCCATCGGCTTTGGCATCATCATGCCGGTGGTGCCGCACCTGATTATGGATATCTCCGGCGACTCGCTGACCAACGCGGCGCGCACCAGTGGTCTTTTGATGTTCGCCTTTGCCAGCATGCAGTTCATCGCGTCTCCCGTGCTGGGCAACCTGTCTGATCGTTTCGGTCGGCGCCCGGTGCTGCTGTGCTCGTTGCTGGCGATGGTTTGCAACTATCTGTTGATGGGCTGGGCACCGACGCTGTTCTGGCTGTTTGTCGGGCGTCTCATCGGCGGCGTGTCTGCCTCCACCTTTGGTATTGCCAATGCCTACATTGCCGATACGTTTCCCGCCGAGAAGCGCGCCCAGTATTTCGCATTATTGGGGGCAGGTTTTGGCGCCGGCTTTATTGTCGGTCCCGCCATCGGCGGATTTCTGGGCGAGTACGGACCGCGCACGCCTTTTTACGCGGCAGCGTGCCTGACATTTGTGAATATGATCTACGGCTTTTTCGTCCTGCCAGAGTCCCTGAAAGCTGATAATCGCCGCCCCTTTGAACTGGCGCGCGCGCATCCGCTGGGTGCGTTCAAGCAATTGTGGCAATACCCCATGGTCATCGCGCTGCTGGTGGTGTACTTCTGTTACCTCCTCGGCCACTTCGCGCTGCCCAGCACCTGGGCGTTTTTCACCATTGAAAAATTCGGCTGGTCGCCGCGTGACATCGGTTTTTCACTGAGTGCCATTGGGGTGGCCATGATCTTCGTGCAGGCCTATCTCATACGACTCGTGTTGCCTGTGTGGGGACCGACCAAAACGGCTGTGGTGGGCTTGATCGCCACTACGCTGAGTTTCTTCGGTTATGCATTTATTCCTTATGCCTGGATGATGTATCCCGTGATCATAGTGGGTTCGCTACAGGGTTTTGTGGGGCCATCGCTGCAAGGCATCTTATCGGCACGCATCCCGGCCAACGCACAGGGCGAGTTGCAGGGCGCTATCGGCAGCATGAGCGGCTTGGTGGCCATTCTCAGTCCGCCATTTATGACGCAGCTCTTTGCGTACTTCAGCGCAGATGATGCCATCGTACATTTTCCAGGCGCGCCTTTTCTCGCCGCTGCGTTTTTGACGCTGTTGGCGCTCGCGTTGTTGCTGCGCACGGTTACTGGTCGGGAGCCTGAAAGATTGGTACCAGAGTAGAAACGGCGGCTATCAGGGCCGTCGTGCCTGCAACGAATTGTTGGCTTCCGGTACTTGCGCGAGTCGAAGCAGCAAGTACACCGCAAAACCTGTTGCAACACCTGGCGCAATGCCCAGCAGAAGCGCTACCCAACCATGCTGGATGCGGTGAACCTTGGCCTCATACGTGACCCAGGACGCCAGGATGAGCCAACAGAAAATGGCATCAAGCGCGTACCCCGCTGCGAATGGATTTACAAAACCAGCGGCAAATGCTCCGATGATATCGGGATTTTGAAGCAGCGGCGGTATGCACAAGATGGCGAAGGCAACTGCAAACGTCGATCCGAGCCCGATAAGAAGCGCGCGAAAGGTATTAAGGCTCATGGGTTATACATTCCTTATGTGGCACCTAGGGCCCGGCTGGCACAATACGATGGATAGCACCATCACCATAGCTGACCACAAACAGTTCACCTGCTGTGTCCTGGGCAAAGGATGAAATCAGAATCCGTGTTTCCAGCAATGTCTCCAGCGGTGGCGCGCCGTTGGCCAGTCGGAAAATGCGGCCGCTGCCGAAGTCACCGAATACATAGGATCCGGCCAGGCCGTTGATTGCGCTGCCGCGATAGACATAGCCGCCAGTGATCGACCGCCCCACACTGTGGCTGTACTCCGCGATAGGATCAGTGAGCCCGGCGGTCGAGCAACCGACCGCTGGAATATTGCAGTGTGCGCCTTCACGTATGCGCCAACCGTAGTTGCCGCCGTTCTCGATGAGATCGACTTCCTCCCAGGCACCCTGGCCTACATCACCGGCATACAGTTCGCCGGTGAGGCTGTCGAAGTTGAACTTCCAGGGGTTGCGCAAACCCCACGCGAAGATCTCCGGGCAAGCGGCAGCGCCGGCGCCCGCGTTGCAGCGCGCATTTCCGGCAAATGGATTGTCTGCGGGAATCGTGTATGGCAGCGAACCAACATTGATCCGAATGATCGCACCCCACAGGTTGGTGGTGTCCTGCGCGCGGTTCTCTGGGTCATTCCCCGCGCCGCCATCACCGAAGCCAACGTACAGAAAGCCATCCGGCCCGAAGGTCAGATGACCGCCATTATGGTTCTCGTAGGGTTGGGGCAGGGTCAGCACTACCACTTCGCTCGCAGGATTCAACGTCAAGCCGCCATCTGTGCTGGTGAAACGCGACACGTATGACGTCAGTGTCGGGCTCGACCGTGTATAGCTGAGGTAGACATGTCGATTACTGGCAAACGCCGGGTCAAAGGCGATATCAAACAAACCGCGCTCACCGGTGCCATCGCCCACCAGGCCGGTGATATTCACAAACACTGCCGATGACGCGACGCTATCACTGTTGGCGAAGACGCGGATTACACCGGCCTGCTCGACCACAAACCAGCGACTTGCGTCGCCCGGTACCTGCTGCAATGCAACCGGGTCTGCGAAACTGAGCGCTGGAAAGGCGCGCTGCAACGCAATGCTGGTGTCTGCCGAACCGGTGGTGCTGGTGAACGTGTCGCTAACGCCGCCCACGGTCAACGTGGTATCCGTGGCGGTGTCACTATTTGCCGCGCTGATGTGGCGCACGCAGACCTGCTGGCCGGGGTTCACAATGCCAGAGGTCGCGACATAACTCGCGTTACAGCCGACCGAGTACTCACCCCCTGCTACGGATATCGGACTCGCTACATTGGTTCCGGTAATCGTCACTGCCGTGGATGTGACCTGCGTGGATTGCGCGACGTTGGTTTGATCGGCGAACAAGAACTGATCCGGGGTAGCGTCAGCCTGCGCAACAGCCGTGGTACTGGTAAACGTGTCGCTGACACCTCCCACGGTAAGGAGTGTATTCGTGGCCGTACCACTGTTGGCTGCGCTGGTGTGGCGCACGCAGACTTGTTGGCCTTGGCTGATTGTTGCGGCCGTTGTGGCATAGGCCGCAGTACAACCAATGGAATAGGCACCGCCGCTGACCGCGATCATGCTCGGCGCGTCGATGCCGGTGATCGTCACCGCCGCCGAGGTCACCGATGTGGACTGCGCCACATTCGTCTGATCCGTGAAGGTGAACACATCGGGTGTGGTATCACTGGAGTCTGTAGCGCTGGTGGTACTGGAGAACGTGTCGCTGACACCGCCTACGGTGAGGGTCGTGTCAGTTGTGGTGCTGCCGGTCAGCGCACTGGTGTGGCGCACGCACACTTGCTGGCCCGGATTCACAGTAGCCGCGGTAGTGACATAGCTGGCGTTACAGCCGATGGAGTAGGCTCCGCCACCCACTGATATGGCACTCGCTGCGTCGATGCCGGTAAGCGTCACCGGCGCGGACGTCACCGGTGCAGACAGCGCCACGTTGTTCTGGTCTGTGAAAGCGAATGCATTGGGCGTGGTATCGGGAGGTGTCACGACAACGCTACCACTGCCTCCTCCGCCACCGCCACCGCAGGCTGACAGAGACAGAATACCTGCTGTGAGTAATGCTGCCCCGATGCTTCTTTTCATACGTACAACAACGCTCTTAGGTTTGACTTGCCCCCGGGCAGTCTAGCAGCCTATACGTATCTGTCGTTAGCGGGCAGGAGGATAAATAGCGTCTTTGGTACACGTAAATGTGGACACATTCGTTTTCTGGAGGACTGATCAACGCCCCATTTTATATTCTGGTCACAAGCCAAAGAATGAAGGCCGCAGTGACACATAGCAGTATTCCTGTCAAAAACATTGCGCTTACCCTCTAATGCAACTTCCAGCCTGCCCACCCATAGGTCACTATCTGGCGTTCCAGGTGTGCAATACGCCTCCTGAGCAGCTCGTTCTCCACCACCAGTTTGCGTGTATCAACACGCATCTGCTCAAAGTCTTCGTCATCGAGGTGTGGCAGAACCGCGTAATTGTGAGTGCTCATATCGACTGTTGAATACAAGACACTTTCGCGTGGGTTGCCTTCCACTCGCCCACGCCGACACACACCCCTATCAGGAAGCCATGTACGGCTCCAACAACAGCGCCCGCAGGTGTAAGGAATACCAACGACAGCAACATGCCGGCCATTGTGCACATCATCAAAGTTCGCATGAATCCAAACATATCGTCCAACCTCCTCTCTCATTCCCGGGATGATTTTCCTCGCTGAACGAGTGAGCATCCATAACCAAACGCGCCAATCTATTGACCAATTGCGCCAATATTCGTAGCCTTGGTGCGGATTAACGACGAGGGAGAACCTATGGCAACCAGCATCCTGGCATCAGCGGGTCGAATGCTCTGGCGCTACCTGGACGCTAGCAAGGTTGATGCCGATGCGCTGTTTAAACGCTGTGCTCTTGACCCATCACTGATCCACGAGTCACGCACCCGTTATCCCTTGCAACTGCTGTGTAAGGCGTTCGTTGAGGCGGAGGTCATCACCCGCAATGAAAATCTTGGCCTCGAATTGGCCAAGCACTACAACCCACTGGACCTGAATGCGCTGGGTGTCACCTTCCTGTCGAGTGCGACGCTACTGGACGCAGTGCATCGACTCCAGCGTTACGAGTCAGTGGTGAATTCGAACCTGCTGTTTTCGATCGCTGAATCCGAAGGCCGTATCCATCTCACCAGTGAGGTGCCGGACATGCCCGGCAACGCCGTCCACATTATGGAAGATGCCAGAACATCCGTATTGGTCGATCTGTGCCGGCTGGGTTTGGATAAGTCTTTAGACCCGGTGGAAGTCGCCTTTACCTATCCTGAACCCAAGAGTACGGGCGACCATTTCGGTGTATTCCGCTGCCCGCTGAAGTTCTCGCAACCTGCGTCCAGAATTTCCTTCGATGTCGCGGATGCCAGGCGCCCCTTTACTGCAGCCAACCGTGAGCTGGCCGTTAGCGGCGATCAGATACTCGAAGGCATAATCAACGAATTGCAGAGTTCGGATATTGTCAGCCAGGTAAAACGAGCGATTATCGGCAATCTGCCCTCCGGCACACCCAGCCAGGATGACATCGCCAAACACGTGTTTGTCAGCAGCAGAACCCTGCAGCGCAGATTGGCCGATGAGAGCACCAACTTACGCGCACTGGTGCTTGAGGTGCGCCGCGAGCTGGCGGAGAAATACATCGCAGACAAGACCATGCCTCTGGCAGAGATCAGCTACATGCTGGGTTTTTCTGATACATCGTCCTTTTCCCGAGCCTTCAAACAGTGGACGGGGGATGCCCCCGCCAGCTTCAGAAGCAACATTCCCGCATAAACAGGGATTTTGGCGCGTTATGCTAATAGATTGGCGCGTTATGCTACGTCAGTCCCCGCCGTGATCCATACACTGTCTCCCTCGCTCGGCGGTGGAGAGTATCAGATGTCGCAAAAAAAGTTGGAGCTGGAGTTGGCCTGGGAGGAGGTATCCTTCTGGCAGGACTTCGTTATCCGATGTAAGGCCGAACAGAACACATTACCGGAGCCTCGCGTACTGGAGGCGCTTGAGAATGCCTGGAGGCGTTATGAGAGGGCCTTACTGCTGCTCAAAAAGCCGACAGCATTGTGAGTCTGTGCTGCCGGCCACGGTCACACTGTCGCGCAGAATCGATTGCGCAAGGAATGACAAAATGAAAATATTTCTTATTGCAGCTTTCACATTCCTCGTGTCATCGCTGACTTATGCCCAGACCGACACGGCCCTCAATAGCGATAGCCAATCGGATCATGGCCGTGCCGGTACAGCCAGCGGTCTCGATGGTCACGGACAGTGGAGTGCTGATGTAGGGAGCACAAATGGAGACATAGGCAACGATGGTCAGTGGGATTTGAATCCAGGCGGCGCCGATAGGAATCTGAACAATGTCAGCCAATGGGACAGAAGTCGCAAGGCACCGATCAAATTCTCGATCGTCAACGTGAGTGGGATCCCGACTGTGATGGTAAAGATCAGGATTTAGACATAGAAAATTGGGATCAGCGTAAAGTGCCGTTGTGCGTCCAAGCCAAGGCCCATGCCGAGGTGTAGCCGCAATTACACAAGGAATGACGAAATGAAGACAATTCTTCTTGCCGCTTTACTATTTGCCACATCATCACTCACCTATGCGCAAACCGACAGAGACATCGATAACGATGGCCAGTGGGATGCTGACCGTGGCGGCACAGACAGAGACATAGACAACGACGGTCAGTGGGATGCTGACCTCGGTGGTACCGACAGGGATATCGATAATGATGGCCAGTGGGACGCGGATCTCGGTGGCACCGACAGGGACGTCGACAACGACGGCCAGTGGGACTCCGATAAGGGCGGCACTGATCGAGATCTCGATAATGACGGTGAGTGGGATGCGGACAATGGTGGCACAGACCGGGATCTGGACAATGACGATGAATGGGATGAATAGAAGACGGCGCGAATTACACTGGCGCTTGCACACATTGGAGCGTGCAATGAGCGCGGTTTGATCCCGCTAACCCCTGCCCTGTCTGGCGCAAACTCCCATACCGATGGCGCCCTATCCCATGTGCCTGGTCACCTGATCCGGTACTATACTGCGACCTACGCGCCCGAACAGGAAGCAGAGCATGGCAGACAAGGTATTGCGCATTGGCGGCGCCAGTGGCTTCTGGGGCGATGCCGCGCGGGCCACCCCGCAGTTGCTGAATGTAGAGGGGCTGGATTACCTCGTGTACGACTACCTGGCCGAGATCACCATGTCCATCATGGCCAGGGCCAGAGCGAAGGACGACAGCAAGGGTTACGCGACGGATTTTGTGAGCGCAGCCATGCAGCCGCACCTGGCACTGATCGCGCAGCGCGGCGTTAAAGTTATCTCCAATGCGGGGGGCGTCAACCCGCAAGCCTGTGTTGCGGCATTGCGCGTCGTCATCGCGCAGCAGGGCCTGAACCTCAAAGTCGCCTGCGTGGTAGGTGATGACCTGCTGGACCGCAAGAGGCAGCTACACGCGCAGCGCATCACCGAAATGTTTTCGGGTGCAGCCTTTCCTCCACTAGACAAAGTACTGAGCATCAACGCCTACCTCGGCGCCTTTCCGATTGCCCGCGCGCTTGCGCTGGGTGCCGATATCGTGGTGACCGGGCGCTGTGTAGACAGCGCCGTTACGCTGGGCGCCTGCATCCATGCCTTTGGCTGGGGCCGCGACGACATAAACCAACTGGCCATGGGCTCCCTCGCCGGCCATATCCTGGAATGCGGGCCACAAGCCACCGGCGGCAACTTCACCGACTGGGAACAGGTGCCCGGCATGTCGGACATGGGTTATCCCATCGCGGAGATCAGCGCCGATGGCAGCTTTGTGTGCACCAAGCCTGAGAATACCGGCGGCCTGGTCAGTGTCGGTACAGTGAGCGAGCAGATGGTGTACGAGATCGGCGACCCGCAAGCCTACATGCTGCCGGACGTGGTGTGCGACTTCTCCACCGCGCGCATTGAACAGGTCGGCGACAACCGCGTGAAAGTGTCCGGTGCGACGGGTCGACCGGCACCAGATACTTACAAAGTCAGCGTCACCTATGCGGACGAGTTTCGCGGCGGCACCTACATGACGTTTTACGGCATTGACGCTGACCGCAAAGCCCGCGCCCTCGGCGAGGCGGTATTTACGGCGGCGCGCACTGTGTTCAAGGCCTTCGGCCTGGCAGACTTCAGTGAAACCAGCATCGAGCTAATGGGCACCGAGAGCCAGTACGGCGCCTACAGTAAAGTGAAGAACAGCCGCGAAGTGGTGATGAAGATCGCCGCCAAGCACCCGGATATGGCAGGCATCGGGATTCTACTCAAGGAGGCGGTCGGACTGGGCCTCGCCACACCGCCGGGTCTGTCGGGTTTCGCGGGCAGTCGCCCCAGCCCTTCGCCAGTGGTGCGGCTGTTTTCTTGCACGGTGCCCAAGGCACAGGTGCAGGTGCGGATTTTGTTGGGCGATAAAACAGTGGACTGCGATGAAGTGCACGGCGAGGCGTTCAAAACCAAAACCCTGCTGCGCCCCGCAAAACCAACAGCAGACAAAGCCGGGAAGATGGTGAGAGTCCCACTCATCGCGCTGGCCTGGGGCCGCAGTGGCGACAAGGGCAACAAGGCCAATATCGGCATCATCGCGCGCCAGCCCCGATACCTGCCGTATATTTACGCCGCGCTGACAGAAGCCGTGGTGCGTAAACGCTTTGCCCACTTCCTCGCAGACGCGTCGCAGGGCAGCGTCGAGCGTTTCCTGCTACCCGGCAGCCACGCCATCAACTTCCTGTTGCACGATGTGCTCGGCGGCGGCGGCATCGCCAGCCTACGCAACGACCCACAGGGCAAGGGCTACGCACAATTGCTGCTGTCCTGCCCCATTCCAATCCCGTCAACAATGGCGGCGGCCATCGCGGAGACTGTGTCATGACGGTGTTCAATACAAAGATCAACGTCCACTCTGAGGGCTATGCGAAAAATCGCCGCGAGATGCTCGTGCTAATTGAGCAATTACAGATGCTGAACGCGCGCGGTGCGCTGATATCGGAGCAGCGTAAGCCACGCTTCGAGGCGCGCGGCCAGTTAACCCCGCGCGAACGCCTGGCGCGGCTGCTCGACCCCGGCATGCCCTTCCTGACGGTGGGCAATCTCGCCGGCTACCTGCTCGATACCAGCGACCCGGACAAGTCCATTGCCGGCTCCACCATCGTTTCCGGTATCGGTTTTATCAGCGGTGTGCGCTGTATGGTAGTAGTGGACGATAGCGGGATCATGGCAGGCACTCTGACGTCCGCAGGCGGTTACCGGGTGCGTCGCTGTGAAGAAATCGCACTGCAACAGAAGCTGCCCTTCGTGCACCTGGTTGAAAGTGCCGGCGGTGATCTGATCAACTACACGGTGGAAGCGTTTTTACAAGGCGGCATGCTATTTGGCAATCTGGCCAAGCTGAGCAAGGCGGGCATTCCCGTGATCGCCATACTGCACGGCTCGTCCACCGCCGGAGGCGCGTACATGCCCGGCCTCAGTGACTATGTCATTGCAGTGCGCAACAACGGTCGCGCGTTTCTGGCGGGGCCTCCGCTGCTCAAAGCGGCTACCGGCGAAATCGCTACGGAGGAAGAACTGGGTGGTGCGGAAATGCACGCCTCTGTTTCGGGCCTGGCGGAATACCTGGCAGAGAATGACGGCCACGCCGTGCAAATGTGCCGCGAGCTATTGCACCGGTTGCAATGGAATAAGGACTGCGCCACGCCCAACCGGCGCAGCTACCGCGAGCCACTCTTTGATACCGATGAGCTGGCCGGTGTCATTCCCTGTGATTACCGCAACCCCTACGACATGCGTGAACTGGTGGCGCGAGTCGTGGACGGCTCCGACTTTATGGACTTCAAGTCGCGCTATGGCCCCACTACTGTGTGTCTACAAGCAGATATCTACGGCCTGCCCTGTGGCATTCTCGGCAACAACGGCCCCATCGACCCCGAGGGCGCGACCAAGGCCACCCAGTTCCTGCAGTTGTGTGAGCAGTCCAATATCCCTGTGCTATTCCTGCAAAACACCACCGGCTATATCGTGGGGACCAAATCCGAGCGCGCCGGCATGATCAAGCATGGCTCGAAAATGATCCAGGCGGTACGCAACCTGGACGTGCCGCGCATCACTATGATGACCGGTGCCAGTTTCGGCGCAGGCAACTACGGTATGTGCGGGCGACACTTCGATCCGGATTTCCTGTACACCTTCCCCAATGCTCGCACCGGCGTGATGGGCGGCGAGCAGGCGGCCAAGACCATGTCTGAGGTGGCCCGCGGCAAGGCCGCAGCACTGGGCAAGGAAACGGATGAGGCGGCACTGGCGCAACAGGAAGCGTACCTAGCCAATATTTTCGACAGCCAGTCCAGTGCCTTCTACACCTCGGGACACATGCTGGACGACGGCATGATAGACCCACGCGATACGCGCAAGACATTGGGTTTTTTGCTGGAGACCGTGTGGGAGACTCGTCACCGCACCGTGCGACCGAACAGCTTTGGCGTCGCTCGCATGTAAGAACGCGGTAGCAGACGCGCGGTAGCAGACAGATTTCTGGAGACACCGATATGACAGCATTACCCAAGACCAACGATCTGATAGTAGAAAGGAATGGGAGCGTTCTAAGCATTTGGCTCAATCGCCCGGAGGCAAAAAATTCCCTGTCCCCCGAGATGATCGACGAACTCCATGCGGTATTGGATGCGGTGCGCGACGACCGCTCTCTGCGCAGCCTCATCCTGCGCGGCAAGGGCGGTATCTTCTGTGCCGGGGCAGATCTCAAGGGCTTCCAGTCGAGCGCGCAGGACGGCGCATCAAACACCGACGAAGTGGCGCGCGGCAACCGCAGCTTTGGCGACCTGATGATCAAACTCAATGAACAGCCACAGGTGGTGATCATGCTGGTAGACGGTGCCGCTATTGGCGGAGGCTTGGGCCTGTGCTGTGTCGGCGATGTCACCATCGTCACCCGCGATGCAAAGTTTCGTCTCTCGGAAACCAGTCTCGGCATTCCTCCGGCACAGATAGCACCATTTGTGACAGAGCGCGTGGGCCTGACCCAGGCGCGACGCCTGATGCTCACCGGTGCGCGCTTCACTGGCGCGGAAGCGGTGCAGTTTGGCATCGGCCACCTGTTGGCAGAGGACTCTGCCGATCTGGAAGCCCAATGCGCCGTTGTGCTGGAACAAATTTCCCTGTGCGCCCCCGGCGCCAATGCGGTGACCAAGAGCATTATCTTCGAGGCTACCCGCCGTCCGCGACCCGAGGCACTGGATTTTGCCTCACGCGGATTTGCCTCGTGCATGCTCAGTGATGAGGGCCGCGAGGGCATTGCCGCCTTCGTCGAGAAGCGCAAGCCCCACTGGACTCTTGAATAGCAAGCTCATGGATAGTGGGCATATAAATAGTGGGCTAACGAATACACCGTGGAGAACACGATGACACGATTTACCAGCATCCTGATCGCCAATCGGGGGGAGATTGCCTGTCGCGTGATCCGCACCGCCAAAGCGCAAGGTTACCGCACAGTGGCGGTCTACTCCGACGCCGACGCGACGGCACCGCATGTGCAAATGGCGGACGCGGCGGTACACATTGGCCCCAGCCCAGTGAACGAGTCCTACCTGGTGCAGGCCAACATTATCGCAGCGGCCAAATCCAGCGGCGCCGAGGCAATCCATCCGGGTTACGGATTTCTCAGCGAGAACTCTACTTTCGCCAAAGCGTGTATCGATGCGGGCCTGGTGTTTATCGGCCCCAGCCCCGACGCGATTCACTTGATGGGTAATAAAGCAGAAGCCAAGCGGCGCATGATGGCCGCCGGGGTGCCCTGCGTACCTGGCTATGAAGGCGACGACCAGAGCGATGACACACTCGAGCGTGCCGGTGCAACGATCGGTATGCCGCTGATGGTCAAGGCTGCTGCGGGTGGCGGCGGTCGCGGCATGCGTCTGGTGCACAAGATCGACGAACTGGCCAACGCCATCAAGCTGGCTCGTGCGGAAGCAAGCTCCGCCTTCGGCAACGGCGATCTGATCCTGGAAAAAGCCATCATCCGCCCACGCCACATTGAACTGCAGGTGTTCGGTGACAGCCATGGCTCCATCGTGCATATGGGTGAACGGGATTGCTCAGTGCAGCGAAGACACCAGAAGGTAGTAGAAGAAGCCCCCTGCCCCATCATGACCGATGCACTGCGCGAGGCCATGGGCGCAGCAGCGGTGGCCGCTGCGCGCAGCATCGATTATTGCGGCGCTGGCACGGTGGAATTCCTGCTCGATGAAAGCGGTACGTTCTTCTTCCTGGAAATGAATACGCGGCTGCAGGTCGAGCACCCGGTAACCGAACTGATTACCGGTCTGGACCTGGTGGCATTGCAACTGCAAGTGGCCCAGGGCGAGCCGTTGGGACTTAGCCAGAACGACATCACACTGACCGGCCACGCCATCGAAGTGCGGTTGTACACCGAAGACCCCGCCCAGGATTTTTTGCCGATGTCAGGCCCCGTGGATCTTTGGTCACCGCCCAGCGGCACCGGTATACGAGTAGACAGTGGCATTTGCAGCGGACAGGACATTTCGCCGTTCTACGATCCCATGGTCGCCAAAATCATCGCCAGTGGTCCCACCCGGGACATCGCGCGCTTGCGCCTGATCGAAGCGCTGCATGACACCGTGTTGTTCGGCACGCGCCACAACCGCGACTTTCTCGTCGCCTGTCTTGAGAAAGACTGCTTTGCCGACGGGAAGGCCACCACGGCATTTATTGCGGAGGAATTTGCGGCTGGGGAAATTGTCGATCACCGGCCACTCTTTGCCGACAGCGCAGTGGCGTCTGTGCTGGAGCTGACCTTGCAGCACCGTGAGCTGCATGCCAGCAGTGTTATCGTCGCGCCGCAGCTACACGACTGGGCCAGCGCCAGCCCGCTGGTATCGCGCAAACAGTATGTCCACGGCGAGCTGATCCATGACCTGGCTATCACTCCGCTGGGGCATACGCGCTATCAGGTATTCGACGCCGACCACAGCGTGGTGATCACGTTGCTTTCTATGGCGGACAGCACCGCGCACGTGATGATCGACGAAGTCCAGCATAGAGTGCGCTACCAACTACCCGAAGCAGGCCGACTGTACCTGTCCATCGATGGCCGTGCCGCACAGTACCGCGATATGATCCGCCTCGATGGCGCACTGGATCAGACGAGTGGCAGCGGTAGAATCGTGGCGCCCATGCACGGGCTGTTGCTGGAGGTGCGCGTTGTTGTCGGAGATGACGTCCAGGTGGGCCAGACCCTTGCGGTACTCGAAGCGATGAAGATGCACTACGAGATTGTCGCTGATGCCGCGGGCGTGGTGAGCGAGGTCATGGCACTAGCAGGTAAGCAGGTGGCGGCCGACGACCTGCTGATTGAGATCGATGTGGTTGATTAAAACTGAGGCGGGTTTAGGTTTATGCACGTTGAACTATCGACATATCTACCCTGTGCTACGAGTGTTGCGATCGATCACGTCAACTCCCCAGAACTACTGGTGCATATCGCAAAACCACTGGTAACATTTCTTGCCATTGAGCCGCCGCAATTTCCTGACAAATGGGCAGACGGTACCTATTGGGTAGCGATGCGCTTGTTCGGTATCATCCCACTGGGCAGGCAGGCCGTGGTGATTTCGCATCCACTCGCAGATATCTTTACGCTGCGTGACAACGGGTATAGCGCGCTGATTCAAAAATGGGACCACACTATTACTATCTCGCCCACGGTGGGCGGCACGCTCTATCGGGACCAGGTGACGATTCAGGCCGGTATGTTTACGCCGTTTATCTGGTTGTTCGCGCAGCTGTTCTATCGTCACAGGCAGCGACGTTGGCGGCAGCTCGCAAAATCCGGGTTCAATTACGGCAAGGTTTGATATCCGAGGTAATTTGCATGATACATCTCGAACACAAAGTCCCACCTCCTATAGTTGCCGCCATTTTCGGCGCGGCAATGTGGGGAGCCTCCAACTACCTATCCCATATCGAGATGAATCTGTCACTGCGTGTCATTGCCGCAGTGGTTGTGGCGCTGATCGGCGGATTTTTTTGTATTACCGGTGTTGTGTCGTTCAGGCGCGCAAAAACCACCGTCAATCCGCTGAAGCCTGAAACCGCTTCATCATTGGTCAGCTCGGGAATCTATCAAGTCTCGCGGAACCCGATGTATCTGGGTTTTGCTCTATTCCTGGTCGCATGGGCAATTTACCTGTCGTCACCGTGGACCTTGATCGGCGTGATCGGCTTCGTTCTCTACATCAATCAGTACCAGATCGCGCCAGAGGAGCGCGCATTGGCGGCGCTATTTGGCGTAGAATTCGAGCAGTACAAACAATCGGTAGCGAGGTGGGTGTGACGAAAAGTAATGCACTGTTAGACGGCGCGATGGTCGGCGAACAACGCTACCCCCATCTGTTCTCACCGCTGGAGCTGGGTTTCACCACGATCAAAAACCGCGCCATCATGGGCTCGATGCACACCGGCCTGGAAGAAGCGGAGAACGGTTTC
>JANNXP010000144.1:0-3708 GCA_031409615.1 Haliea sp.
GTCGCATGGGCAGTCTACCTGTCATCCCCGTGGATATTAATCGGCGTGATCGGCTTCGTTTTCTATATCAATCAGTATCAGATTGCGCCAGAGGAGCGCGCATTGGCGGCGCTATTTGGCGTGGAATTCGAGCAGTACAAACAATCAGTAGCGAGGTGGGTGTGACGCAAAGTAATGCACTGTTAGACGGCGCGATGGTCGGCGAACAACGCTACCCCCATTTATTCTCACCGCTGGATCTGGGTTTCACCACGATCAAAAACCGCGCCATCATGGGCTCGATGCACACCGGCCTGGAAGAAGCGGAGAACGGTTTCGAGCGCATGGCCGCCTATTTCGTCGAACGGGCGCGCGGTGGCGTGGGTATGATTATCACTGGCGGTATCTCACCCAATGCAGAGGGCGGTCACGGCGCCAAACTGGCGACATCAGAGGAAGCGGCGCAGCACCGCATCGTCACCGAGGCCGTGCACGGCGTGGACCCGGACGTGAAAATCTGCATGCAGATTCTGCATGCGGGGCCACTGGCATATGCAGCGCACGCGGTCGCGCCTTCTGCCGTCAAATCGCGCATCGCACCCGCCATGCCGCAGGCGCTGGACGAAGCCGGCATCGAAAAGCAACTGGCAGACTTCGCCAACTGCGCCAGCCGCGCCCGCGAAGCAGGCTATGACGGCGTAGAAATCATCGGCTCCGCTGGCTACTTGCTCAGCACCTTTCTGGTGGAAAAGACCAACCAGCGCACGGACCAGTGGGGCGGCAGTTATGCCAATCGCATGCGTTTCCCGGTCGAAGTGGTGCGCCGCATTCGCGCTGCGGTCGGTGATGAATTTATCGTCATCTTCCGTATCGCTGCCATGGACATGCTGCAGGGCGGCATGTCGTGGGATGAGGTAGTGGAATTGGGGCAAGCGATAGAGAAAGCAGGCGCGAATATCATCAGCACCCATTTCACCTGGCACGAATCGGCAGTACCGACCATTTCTACCCGCGTGCCGCGCGCCGCCTTCGCCGGTGTCACCGGGCGTCTGGCCAAAGAGCTGGGTATTCCGACCATCACCAGCAACCGCATCAATACACCTGAAGTCGCCGAGCAGGTCTTGGCGGCCGGCCACGCCGACCTCGTTTCGATGGCGCGCCCCATGCTCGCGGATGCGGAGTTTGTGAAAAAAGCGCGCGAAGGACGCGAAGATGAAATCAATACCTGCATCGCCTGTAACCAGGCCTGCCTGGACCACACCTTCACCGGCCTGGAAGTCAGTTGTCTCGTGAATCCCCGGGCATGCCACGAAACACTGCTCAACTACGAGGTGACCCTATCACCCAAACGCATCGCGGTAGTAGGTGCTGGCCCTGCCGGACTCGGCTATGCCACCGTCGCCGCACAGCGCGGCCACGCGGTCACGCTGTTCGACAGTGCCGCGGAAATCGGTGGCCAGTTCAACCTGGCCAAGCGCGTGCCCGGCAAGGAAGAATTTTACGAGACGCTGCGCTATTACGGTCGCATGATCGAGGTGCTGGGCGTCGAGCTACGCCTGCACACTCGCGCTGACGCCGCACAGCTCAAGGCGGGCAACTTCGACCATATCGTCATCGCCACCGGCATTGAGCCGCGAGTGCCGGAGATCGAAGGTATCGACCACCCCAGTGTAATCAGCTATATCGACGCCATCACGGGCCGCAAGCCAGTGGGCAAGAGGGTCGCCATCATGGGCGCCGGGGGCATTGGCTTTGATGTCGCCGAAGTCATCCTGCACAAAGGTACCTCGGCGGCGCTGGACCTAAATGTCTTCGCCCGTGAATGGGGTATCGACTTCGAGCACCACCCGCGCGGTGGCGTCACCGGCGTGGAACCGGTGGTGGAAAAAGCCGACCGCGACGTTTTTCTGCTGCAGCGCAAATCGACACTCGTAGGCCGCGGTCTCGGTAAAACCACCGGCTGGACTCACCGGCTGTCGCTGACACGTCGTGAGGTAAAAATGCTCAACGGCGTCGAGTACCACAGGATCGATGACCACGGATTACATATCAGCATCAATGGGCAACCACAGTTACTGGCCGTCGATACAATCATTGTGTGCGCCGGACAACGACCGCTGCGTGCGCTGTATGACGAGCTACAAAACAGTGGCCTGAACACCAGCCTGATCGGCGGTGCCTATGAAGCATTGGAACTGGATGCCAAGCGCGCGATCAACCAGGCCAGTTATCTGGCGGCGGCGGTGTAGCCCCTTGCTGGAACCTGTACTAACCTGAACAAAAAACTCATTTCCGCCGAGATGAAATAAAGATAGCAAGACCAAGGCCGGTCAATGACAGCAACAGAACGATACCTGCGGTACCCAACAGGGCATCTGGAAGTGGGCGACCCAGCCACTGCAAATAGTGAATCTTGTATAGCCCGTCAATCAAACGCGTATCACGCCCTGCTTGGGCAAGTGACAAATTCGGCCAGTCCAGCGTAATCTCTACGCCTGTCGATGTCGTCACCCTGCTCCCGGCGACAGCAACAATTTCGCCGTAGCGTTTCGAGTTTGCGCCGATTGCATCATAGACCAGCCGTTTTATGTCGGCCTCTGATGGCAGCGTTCTTGTCGCAAAGCTTTGCGGGTCAAGATGGTCCGTTCTACCGTTTTCACTAACAAGAAGATGATAACCCAACACTGTTCTTACCAAGCGTGCTTCATGCCAGTTGACCAAAGACTTCAAACTGAATGTCTGCGCCAATGGGTACGTTGTTATGGCCAGTTGTTCGTAAGCACCCTCGTATCCGGGCTTGGTTAGAAACACGATGCCAGTTAAAGCCCAGCCGAGTAGTGGAATGGCGAGGACTATGCCGACTATCTTGTGAATTTTTCTTAGATTCATTGTTGTTCTACCGATGTTGAGCCTATTGCAATAACGCTCGCCAGGCATCCAGCAGCAGCACTACGAAGGTCATGAACGCTAGAGTAGCGGTTGATCGAGTCTTTGTAAAAATATTCTGCTACTGTGCAGGGTGAGTACGGTGAGTTGATTGCCAGACTGCAAGCAGAAGGTAGCCATAGGAATTTGAGCATGGGAAAAACAAGACTCGAGGCATTTAGTGACGGCGTGCTGGCGATCATAATCACGATCATGGTGCTGGAACTGAAAGTTCCGGAGGGCGAAACGTTTGCAGCACTAAAGCCGCTGCTACCAACCTTGTTATCATACGTGTTGAGCTTCACCTATATCGGCATCTACTGGAATAACCACCATCACTTGTTGCACACCTGTAAAACGGTAACGGGTACCGTGCTCTGGTCGAATCTGCATCTACTATTCTGGCTGTCCTTACTACCTTTTGCCACCGGCTGGATGGGTGAAAATCATTTCGCCTCCTTACCTACCGCGATGTACGGGGTTGTTCTGTTTATGGCAGCTTGTGCCTACACTATTTTGCAAAGAGCCATTATACGTTCGCAGGGCCATGATTCGCTGCTGGGGAAAGCACTGGGCAAGGACTGGAAGGGGAAGTCTTCTATCATTCTGTACATTATTGGCATGGTATCTGCACACTGGCTGCCTCTGCTGGCACAGGCAATCTATGCCGGCGTAGCCGTTATGTGGATCGTCCCCGATAGAAGAATTGAAACCGTTTTACAGCGTCACGAAAACTGATTATTGCGCCGCGTCCTCACGCTTATCCTGGGCGCGGCCCTGCCAGTAGGAACCGACGATACCGAT
>JANNXP010000145.1:0-34183 GCA_031409615.1 Haliea sp.
GGCTCAATCGGCCGTATCGGCATCGCGCAGGCGTTCCTTGCGGCGCTCTTCCTCAGCCAGTGCGGCTTTAATCTCCAGCATCACAGCGTCGACATTCGCCGTATGGGTGTCCATCTCGAAGTGTCCGGTCAATTTCAAGTCGGGGTGTAATACACCTTCCTCGTACAATGCCCAGATCTCCTGTGCATAATGGCTATTGAGCAACTCGGGAGCGAACAGGCCGTAGTAGTCCGTCATGTTCTTTACATCGCGCTCCAGCATGGCGCAGGCATTGTTGTTGGCTGCCGCGTCAACCGCCTGCGGCAAGTCGATAATGACAGGCCCGTTTTCATCCACCAGCACATTGAATTCGGATAAGTCGCCGTGGACCAGTCCGGCGCATAGCATGCACATCACATAATGCATGACCATGGCGTGATCCTCCCGCGCCTGCTCGGCTGACATCGAAACCTCACTCAGGCGCGGTGCGACATCACCGTTTTCATCGGTGACCAGTTCCATTAGCAGAACGCCGTCGAAACACCCGTACGGCTCTGGCACCCGCACACCTGCGCGCGCCAGACGGTAGAGTGCATCCACCTCTGCATTCTGCCAGGTATCCTCCTGCTGCTTGCGCCCAAATTTGGAGCCCTTCTCGATGGCTCTGGCGCGCCGGGTATTGCGCACCTTGCGGCCCTCGGTATATTGCGCTGCCTTTTTGAAGCTGCGTTTGAGGGCGTCCTTGTAGATCTTGGCGCAGCGGATCTTGGAGCCGCAGCGCACTATATAGACGTCGGCTTCTTTGCCGCTCATCAGCGGGCGGATCACTTCATCGACCACGCCGTCATCGACCAGGGGTTGCAATCGGCTGGGCACTTTCACTGATGTAGCATTCCGAAAAGAGTGATTTGCAGATTAATAATCATTACCTTCAAAAGAGTACTTGTAGACGTGTCTCTGGCACAGTTTGACACGTTTTAGGTGTGCTCAGTTAGTTTGTGATGAGACCCGCCCTGGTTTTTCCGCTCAGCGATGAACACCGGAATCTTGCGCGTGGTCTTGGCCTGGTATTCGTCATAGTGGGGGTATGCTGCCACACCCGCCGCCCACAGTTTCGCCCGCTCACGCTCATCCGTCACCTCACGGACCCGCATATCGAACACCTCGGTCTTGTCGCGTATCTGGACATCAGGGTGCGCCCTGAGGTTGTACACCCAGACCGGATTGTTGGGCTGCCCCCCCCATCGAGCCGATCAAGACATAGCCGCCGTCGACGGCAACGCGCATAAGCGGGATTTTACGAATCCCGCCAGTTTTATTGCCCCTGTGGGTAACAAGGATGCAGGGCATGCCGGTATCCAGCAGGGTATTGCCCTGCGTACCGCCGCTACTTTCATACAACTCAACTTGTTCGCGCACCCAATCAAGTGCGGGGGGTATATAGTCGGTCATGGGGAGTGCTCCTCGAATCGTCTTGCGGGTATCACACAGAACCTCTCGGGGGGCATGCGATACCGGGTTCTCGGCTGCGTGCCCATTCGAGCGTACTATGCCTTAAAAAACGAGCGGCTGCAGAAATCTTAGCCCATCTTGCGTGCTATGCTGTGGTCCTCCAATATTGGGATGACGGGCCTTGGAAACACTCCAGATAGATGAATCGCTGAATGTTTTTGGCGAAACCCTGTTGCCGTGCAGTGAAGATCCGCTGACCGGGTTTCTGCGGGATGGTTGTTGCAACACCAATGACCAGGACGCGGGCTCTCACACGGTATGCATTCAGGTTACGGAGGCATTCCTGCAGTACTCGCGTTTTGCCGGGAACGACCTGAGCACACCCATGCCAGAGTATGGTTTTGCAGGGCTGAAACCCGGTGACCGATGGTGTCTATGCGCCCCGCGCTGGCTGCAGGCACACGAACAAAACATGGCGCCCAAGGTGTTTCTCACACGAACCCATAAGCGCGCACTTGAAACCGTGCCACTGGCAGTATTGCGCCAGTATGCGGCTGATCTGAACTGAATACTCACCCATCATTCTATTAAACAGGAGCCACTATGCTGGCTACACCACTGCCCACCGTGGAGTTGAATCCGGCAAGCGCGCCGGTCGCGGTGGTCATCTGGCTGCATGGCCTGGGTGCAGATGGGCACGATTTCGAACCGATTGTGCCGCAGCTGCGCCTGCCAGCGGCACTACCTGTGCGCTTTGTATTTCCGCATGCACCCAAAATAGCGGTTACCGCTTTCGGCGGGCAGCGCGCCCGGGCGTGGTTTGATTTCGATCCAGCCGCCGGCGGTATCGATTTGGCAGACCTGAAGAAATCTACGTTGCAGGTTCAGGATCTCATTCAGAATGAGATCGACAATGGCATGCCGGCAGACCGTATCGTGCTGGCAGGGTTTTCGCAGGGCGGGGTCATGGCCTTGCATACCGGACTGCACTACCCCAAGCGTCTGGCGGGGATTCTCGCCCTCTCTACTTTTTTGGCCGAGGGTGAGAAACTTGCCGCCACCAAAGCAGACGCAAATGCGCGAATTCCCATTCTGATGTGCCATGGTCAGCACGATGCCGTATTGCCGATGGCGCTGGGCAAGACGTCGCTGGCAACTTTAGAGAGCGCGGGTTATGCCGTCCAGTGGCGCGAGTATCCGATGGCGCACGAGGTATGTATGCCAGAAATACAAGAGATAAGTCGTTGGTTACAGGCGGTGCTCGGGTCCGACAACTAGTGAGGGAAGCAGTATGTTTACATTAAAAAACGTGGGCCTGGCCGTGGTTTTTCTATTTTTCATGGGCGGGGGTATCACCCACTTCACCAATACCGGTTTCTTCGTCGCCATCATGCCGCCCTACATCGGTTATCACCGGGAGCTTGTCTATATCAGTGGAGTGTTCGAAATTCTGGGCGCTATCGGCATTTTGATTCCTGCACTGCGACAATGGGCCGGCAATGGACTGCTGCTACTGGTGGTGTTGGTGTCGCCAGCCAACATCCACATGTGGTTGCACCCGGATCTTTTTCCCGACGTACCACCGGCGTTCCTGAGCATAAGACTGGTGCTGCAGGTGGCGCTATTGGTGTTGATCTGGTGGTGCACGCGCACACCAGCGCGTGCTCTCGTTAAAAACCTATAAACCAGAAACCAGTATTTTCAGCATGTCTGCCGCCGCTATCTCGCGGCAGCCTGTCGCATTCTGGCCGCACCACAAAGGCGTAAAGTCATCGCAGCCGCTTGCTTCTGCCGCGGCACGCAGTAAGGAGACAGGACCTGCTGCAAAGGGAAAGGCGGCCGCGCTTGTCGCCATTGGGCCTAGCTCGCGCATCAGGCGATTGACGATCCCCCGGGCCGGTCGGCCGGTGAAAACATTCGTCAATGCCGTGTGTTGTGACGCTTCACTTTTGAGTGCCGCCCGGTGCAACGAGCTCGTTTTCGCTTCTGCGCACAAGAGGAAGGCAGTTCCCGCCTGCACTCCCGCAGCGCCCAAGGTCATAGCAGCGGCAACACCCGCAGGGCTGGCGATTCCGCCAGCGGCAATAACGGGTAGAGACACCGCCGCGCAGATACGGGGCACGAGAGCCAGTGTGCCAGTTTGAGTGGTCATATCCTGCGTGAGGAATGAACCGCGATGGCCCCCGGCCTCCAGTCCCTGGGCAATGACCGCGTCGACTCCATGCGCCGCCAGCCAGAGTGCCTCATCGACCGTGGTGGCGCAGCCGAGTACCCGGGTCCCCCAGCGTTTGATCTGGTCCACCTGCGTGCGATCGGGCAGTCCGAAATGAAAGCTAATGACAGCTGGCCTGAATTGCTCCAGCACCATCATGGCCGACTCACCAAACGGCTCGCGCGAACTCGCTCCGTTTGCAGCAGACACTTCGACGCCCAGCTCTTCAAAGTACGGCGCCAGACTCTGCAGCCACTCCCGCTGTTGGGCCGGGGTGACCGCCGGGGTTTCATGACAAAAAAAGTTGACGTTGAAGGGCTTGTCCGTCATGGCTGTGAGCCTGCGCAGTTCGCCCTCCAGTGCGCTGGGATTGAGCATGGCGCCAGGCAGAGAGCCCAGGCCACCGGCATTGGAGATTGCGGCTGCCAGTGCAGCGTCCTGCACGCCAGCCATCGGTGCTTGAATCACGGGCAGCTCTAGCCCTAGCAGTTGTGCAATACCCGCCGCGTTAGATCGACTCTCGCGCACGTCTGGTCCACCACTCCATTTAGACAGTTATCGACTGCCGCGCCGGCGCGCTGCGCAGACCGGCCAGGTCCGAAAGAATGTCAATAAATGCTTTGACCGAGGCAATCGGAGCCGATTCGGACATCGTATGGTAGCCGGATGTAGGAATCTGCAGCGTCGTGCCGTCCACCAGACCATGGGAAGCGTTGATGATACGTCCCATTTCAGTGGAGCCCAGCGAGCGAGGGTCCTCGCCCGCAGCGCGCAACTGCACATTCATCGTTTCTACGTAGGCATCCTTCATTTGGACGCAGACACCACGGTTATCACACAGATCCAGCAACGTCTGTGTTAGCTGCGGATTGAATGCGGCATTAGCGTCCTTGTTTCTCAACACCAACTCCTGCTGTGCCGCCGCCTGAAAGTCGGGGTAGGGACTGGTATCGACCACGATCAATTGATTGGCGGTATTCCCGAATCGACGAAACCATTCAAGGAGATAGCGCCAGCTCTTGCCTGCTTCCTCTTGAGAGGTGAAAAAGACCGTGCCCTTAAAGCCCAGACCGAACAGATACACCAAAACAGCAGTGGTCAATACATTGTCCAGCTGGCCCACCAGGGCCTGCTCAGTGACCTTTAAGGCATCGGCAAAGGCAACCGGCGTTCCAGCGACCAGGTGTTCCAGGCCTTTTACTTCAAAAATCAGGTTGTTCCTGTATTCACAGATGTAGGCGCGATTGATCACACCACGTCCGCAATACGCGCCAGACCAGGGCTCATAAGCGTACACATACTCAGCGCCAAAACGGTCAACGATCTTCTTCATCAACTGCTCGCCTACCGAATTACCCAGCAGGTCTGATCTGGCGCCCGCCACGAACGCAGCATACTGAAACTCGTTGGGCCCGGTGCAGATCAGGCCATGACGGTCAACATGCGCAGACAACATCAGGCTGTCAGGTTTGTCGCCTTGGGCAACTAACAGGCCCTCATACCAGGTGACCTGCGCGCCACGCTCCTCCAACTCGCGCTGCAGCACGCGGAAGAAGCTGTGCTCCGAGCCTACCACGCTGGGATTGCGCATCAGCAACGCCAGTAAATCAAGAAACCCCGCGGGAAGTTGTGGCGCCTGCGCGCTTGATCGGGAGGCTCTCCCGACTGCCAATTGTTCATAGTCAGTTGTCATTTTTCGTCAATCCATTCTGGTAGCAAAGCCAGGAAGACCTCAGTTGATTGCGCGCTGTCTTACGCCTTCCAGACACGTTTATTCATGGTGCCAAACATCAGCGACAACTCCACACGTACCGGCTGCACTTTAACGACACAGTAGTCGGGACTGGTCGGGCCACCTGGCCAGAACTGCGCCAGATCGTAATCCATTACGTCCCAGACTCGACCCTTGGTGGCCTGGTCAGTCAACACGCTGGCCGCGCCGCGCACCAGCAGGTGGACAAAGTCGTCCGGGGCGACCTGAAACTGGATATCCACCGCACCGTTCGCCTGTATCTCGCGCGCCTTGGCAGAGGTTGTCCCGGTTGCTATCCACAGAGTGTCTCCCTCCCAGGTGGGGTGCACCATCCTTACCCGGGCTTCACTGCCGGCAACGGTGGCCAAGGCGCACCAGATCGCCTTCTTGGCGGCGGCTTCCACGTCGCTAAAAAAGGCGTCTTTGTCTCGATTGGCTATGAGTGTCATGCTGGCTCCCTTGTGACATTACAGCTGCATATGCTACTTTCAGGCGTGTGCCATTGTTCAAACATATGCTCACGATGTTTATAGCAGCGCCTTTACCGGATAGCAACCGGACAATAATTCTAATAGGAAGCCATCAGTAATGTCGCAAGTGACAAGAGCCACGTTTGGTCTGGTAGTGCTGGCCTTAACGATTGTAAGCCAGTCCCTACTCGGCCAGGACAGCCAGGACGGAGGGCTGGAGGAAGTGATCGTTACCGCCGAGAAGCGCGTCAGTACAGTGCAGGATACGCCTATCGCTATTACGGCATTGACTGGGGAAGAGCTCGATCGGGCCTTGATCAGCAAGCCATTGGATTTACAGTTCAGTGTACCCAACATGCTCATGAGCAAAGATCAATTTTCCGGGTCCAGTATTACGCTGCGTGGCATTGGCAACCTCGCCATTGGTTCGGCGGCCAGCAGCGGAACGGGCAACTTCTTCAATGGCGTGTATCTGAACAACGGCAGAATCTTCGAAATGGAGTTCTATGATGCTGAGCGTATCGAGGTGTTGCGCGGACCACAGGGCACGCTCTATGGCCGCAATACAACGGCGGGGGTTATCAACTTCATCACCCGCAAACCCGAGGACGAGTTCGGCGGCAACGTGGTTGTTGAGGCCGGTAACTACGACTACGGCAAGGTAAAGGGGGCGCTTAATATCCCATTGACGGACAGCGTTGCCCAACGTTTTGCGATGTTCTACACCGAGCGCAGCGGCTATGTAGAAAACCGTTACAACGGCGATGACATTGACGGTCGCGATATGTACTCCCTGCGTTCCACCACGCAGTGGGCCAATGACAGTACCGATGCGACACTTACGGTAAACTACTTCAAAGAAGACGATGACCGCATGCGGGTCAGTGACCAGCGCTGTCTGCGCGATGCAGAGGGCATCATAGGCTGCCTTCCGACTGCACTAGCGAATGACACCACCAACGCCGCAGCTACCGCCTCCGGGTTTCTCGTTAACACGTTCATAGAACCGATTACCGGACTCAACTTTCCTGCAGATGACTTCATAAATTCGCCCCAGTCCAGTGATCCACGCGAACAATGGATGGACTTTACGCCACAATATAAGGTGGAAGATACGATCGTCGCGTTTGAGGTCAATCATGATTTGGGTGATCTGACGCTGACCTCCCTGAGTGGATATCATACGTCCGACCTGGATGCGATGAATGATTATGACTTCAACGTGGCCTCAGAGTTGTGGCCCGTCGAGGTTACGGTACAGCGCGGCCCTGCCGGTCCTATCACCGTCGACCGTCTTTACAATGTGGACCGATCAACCACGGAACCGGAGCAGTTCAGTCAAGAGTTACGCCTGGCGTCAGATTATGAGGGTGACTGGAACTTTATGCTGGGCAGCTTCTACCTCACCTACGAGAGTAACGATGACTACACCATCTATTCAGCAGCCATTGAGCTCACCGGTGAGGTGCTTGGCGTCCCGGAATCACAACGCGTTTACACGGCACAAACTCGTCCTTATGAGCTCGATACCTATGCGGGCTTCGGCGAACTCTATTGGCAGGCCAGAGAGGACATAGCCGTGACATTTGGGCTGCGTTACACACGCGAAGAAAAGAAGTCGAGTCAACGTACGGTGTACCTCGGCTTTCTGAGTGACCCAACCTCCGAGACTGAAGGCTACAGCGATTTCGAAGGAAAGTACGACGAACCAACGGGGAAAATAAACGTTAGCTGGGATGCCGCGGATAACATCATGCCGTATGTGACATTATCCAGAAGTTACAAGGGCGGCGGTTTCAATCCGATTGCGGCCGAGTCGCCATTGCTCGACCCTGCTCAGGGAGGCAGTCCGGATTTTGCAGAGTTCGACCCGGAATACATCAATGCCATCGAACTGGGACTGAAGAGTCGCTTCTTTTCTGACACTCTACAGGCCAATGTTACCTACTTCTATTATGACTATGAGGGCTTGCAGGTTGGCAAGATCACCAATCAAACTGCGATCAACGAGAACTATGATGCGGCCATTCAGGGGTTTGAGGGAGAGCTTGTCTGGCTGCCCGACGATCGCTGGCGCGTCAGCACTAATGTGGCGTGGTTAGACGCCCAAATGGACGGTGGCGCAAGTGTCGACTCAGGCAACATCAACCAGTTGGGCACCACCCAATACATCATAAAAGGTCCGATTTCCAATATCTATGCCGGGCCTGGCTGTCCGACTGGAACCCCAACCTGTGAGGGTCTACCCGTCGAACTTGACGGCAATACGCTTCCAAATGCGCCGGAGTTCTCCGTTAATCTTGGGGTAGGCTACACATGGCCACTGAACAACGGGATGGCACTGGTGGCGGCTACCAATTACTACTGGCAGGACGAATTTTATACGCGCATCTTCAACGCGCCTAACGACAAGGTGGACAGCTGGGAGGTCTGGAACGCAACCTTTACGCTGTACAGCTCTGATAAAACCTGGTTTGCGGAGTTATGGGGACGTAACCTCAATAATGATGATTTCGTCACTGGGCAAGCGCTGGGTGACCAGAACGTAGGGTTGGCGACCGGCCAGTTTCTATTGGAGCCAAGGACTTATGGAGTGAGCCTCGGCTATAACTTCTAAATGTTTCGCATCTTCTTCCCGCCCGCGGGACTGACATCTGCCGACAAAAAGCTGCTACTACTACTGGCAGCGGCCTTTTTCCTCGCCCAATACGATATGTCAGTGCTCAGCCTCGCACTGCCCGACATGCAGGCAAGTTTCAATATTGCCGAACAGGATCTGGGCAAGGTGATCGCCGCAGCTAGATTGGGCGCCCTTCCCGCGGTATTCCTGGCGTTGTTGGCAGATCGTATTGGCCGGCGACGACTATTAATGGTGACCTTGCTGGGGCTGTCTATTGCCACGGGGGCTACCGGTTTTGCCCGCACCGCCGAGGAATTTATCGCCATCCAGTTCTGCGCGCGTACGTTTGCCACCGCAGAGGAAATTATTGCGCTGATCTATGTGCTGGAGATGTTGCCCGCACTGCATCGCGGATGGGGCATCGGTTTTTTGGCGGCGATGGGCGGCCTGGGCTCGGGGGCGGCCTCTCTACTCTATGCCCTTGTAGGTTACTTTCCGGGAGGTTGGCGGGCACTCTATGTTATTGCGGGTCTTTCCATTCTCTATATTGTCTGGTTGCGGCGTCTGCTGCCGGAAACCACGCTCTTTGAACGTAATGTTGAACACAATGCCAAGCTGGATTTCTGGCAACCCATGCTGGAGATTTATCGCTTTCACAAGCGCGCAATGACGGCAGTAGTTCTGATTGTCGCCAGCTTTATGTTTCAACTGTCCGCCACAATCAATTTTATGTCGAAGTATCTGCAGGAAACGCACCACTACGCGCCGCAGCAAGTGAGTCTATTGTTCATCGTGGCAGGCTCGATCGCACTTTTCGGCACGACATCAGCGGGGCGCATTTCAGATTACATTGGACGCAGACCAACGTTGGTCGCAGCGCTGTTAGTCAATTGTGCAGCGACCATGGCGTTTTACAATACCAGTGGATATTTACTACCACTGGCGTGGATAGCCTCGCTGTTCAGCTTCTTTGCTATTGAAGTTATGATCAATGCTATTGGCGGTGAGCTATTCCCGACCAGCTGTCGCTCAACCGCCTCTAGCGTGCGCGCGATCTGCGCGATGTTGGCCGCCGTAGTGGGGCTCGCTATCGAGGGAACCCTGTACAGTTCCTTGGGCAGCCATGCCGCAGCGCTTTCAATCATGTGTCTGAGTACGCTGTTGGCCATTCCCGTAGTGATACTGGCACTGCGCGAGACATCGCAGGTTGAGCTAAGCTAATATTGGCCCTCTGTTTCATGTTCACTGTCATTGTCTGCACCCGTTTTGCCAGTAAATTGAGATCGAACTATGTCGACCCAGACCAAGCCACCTGCCACCGCCAAGGTTAAGAATCATTTTTCCTTCAAGAAAATTATGACAGGCTCCGACTTGTCGCGCCGGCGCTTGCCGATCATGTGCGCCACCAGCGATAACCCGGGGCCAGTCGTGTGGCTGACCGCCTGTAGTCACGGTGATGAGGTCAGCGGTATCGTCGTTATTCAGGAGGTGTTCAGGAGTATTCGCAGACGCCTTATCCGCGGCAGCGTGCAAGCCTTTCCGTTGATGAATCCGCTGGGATTCGAGTCTGGACTGCGCCACATTACCCTGAGCGGAGAAGATCTCAATCGCTCCTTCCCGGGTAACGCCAATGGTTCGTTGGGAGAGCGCATTGCACATAAAATATTTGAATCCATTATCAAGACGGAGCCTGATCTGGTTGTGGACTTTCACAATGACTGGATTGAGTCAATTCCGTACGTGTTGGTTGATCATGATCCTGGAAAGCAGCACAACAGGGCGTATCGCAGTGCCATACATGCCGCCAAGCAGGCCGGCATGAGTATCATCGTCGACGAGGAGGAGGTACATAAAAGTCTGTCGTTCAATCTGTTGCTGCGTGATATTCCCGCACTGACGTTTGAACTGGGCAAGCCCAATATTGTCAGTGAGTCTTATGTAACCTATGGCCTTGAAGCTATTTGGAACATCCTCGCCGACCTGGGTATGATTGCGCCGCGTGCAAAGCCCTTCCGGTATCCATTGCCATCAGGCTATGAGCACGACACGCTGCTACGCTACTCAGACAAGCCCTACGGAGCAAAAACGGGCATTATCAGGTTTCTGGCGGCGCCTGGTGATGTGGTTAAAACGGGGCAACCGTTGGCCAAGATTGTGAATGCGTTTGGCCGGAGTCAGGAAACCATGACGGCCATAGAGGACGGTATTGTTTTGGGTCATTCTGACTCATCAGTTGCATTCCCGGGCGTGCCCATTATGGCCTTTGGCATCAGTGAAAAACGTGACATTCTCTCAAGGGACGTGCAGTCAAAGTGAATTGCCATGAATGAAATCGAAGTGCGCGAAGCCGTACTTGCTGTCGCAAAGGAAATGATCACCTGCGGACTCGTAGAGGGCACCGCGGGAAATGTGTCAGCCCGACTACCCGATGGCAATGTGGTTTTGACGCCTGCGGCCATGGACTACAAGACCATGACACTGGATGATCTGGTGGTCACCGATATCGACGGCCTTGTGCTGCAAGGCACCAGAATGCCGACGTCTGAAAAGTCTCTGCATTTGGCCTGTCTGAAGAAACACCCTGATATTGGCGCAGTACTGCACTGCCATGCCATGTTTGCAACAATGTTTGCTATCGTCGGCCAGCCCATACCCTGCGTCATTGAGGAGTTTGATATCTATGTGGGGGGCGATGTGCCCGTCGCTAATTATCAAATAACCGGCAGCGATGCTCTGGCGGAGGAGGTGTCAAATCGGATTGCGGATCGCGGCGCTGTATTGATGGCCAATCATGGGCTGCTGTGTGTAGGCAAGAACGCGATAGATGCACTGAAGGTCGCCAAGCTGGTGGAACGAACAGCACACATTGTCTGGGGCGCACGATTGCTGGGTAACCTGGTGCCACTACCGCAGGCAACGCTAGAGCAGTTTGCGCCTTTCTATAAGTTGATGGGCCGCATCCAATAATGGCTTAAAACGCGGCTGTTACCTTCGTTCTCCAAGATCGCCAATAGAAAACGTCTTACCCCAGTCTCCATTAATCCAGAAATCGCTTGAGTCGCTGTTCAAGACACTGACTCTGACGCTGTAGCGCTTCATTTTTTTGCAGCAAATCAATCACCATGGCAACAGCAATCCAATCAATTTCCAGATCGTCATGCAGGCGTACTGCTTTGTGCAGCCAGCGCACGCTGGTGGCCTCAAACACCCAATCAACCACACTATTCCCCGCTATCGGTTGTGCGATACCGTGATCCACGACCTCAACGATAAGCTGTTCGTTTAGCCCTTCATACTGACAAAGCTCGTACAGTGAAATCCTCAATACTACGTCTGTCATCACTGATCACTCCACTGTTGCCTTGGATCAAAATCTGAATTTTCTGACAATGATAGCCACAATGCTTTCACTTCATCATTCGCAGACGGCGGCATGACTACCTTCAGCAGCGCATACAAATCCCCGGTACCACTTTTTGTGGCCAGACCCTTGCCCTTGATACGCAGTCTTTGCCCGGTCTGACTATTGGGCGCAATGGTCAAATGTATCTTACCTGACAAAGTAGGCGCCGTAATTTTGGCACCCAATGCCGCCTCCCAGGGCGCCAGCGGCACAGTTAAGACCAGATTGTGCCCTTCGATGTCAAACAGCGGATGCGGCACCAACCGAATATGCAGGTACAAATCGCCGTTTGGAGCGCCGCCCTCGCCAGCGCCGCCCTGACCCTTAAGGCGTATTCGCTCTCCGTCCACTACACCGACAGGTATTTTGACCTTCAAACTTTTTTTAACGTCGAAAACCTGGCCGTTTTCATAAACCGGAATCCGATACTCCACATGTTTTGACGTCTGTGAAAGTGTTTCTTCGAGGAATATAGGCATTTCTATCTCCGCATCCTGGCCCCTCGAACCGGCGCGCTGGTGACGGGACTCCGCGCCACCGGCACTGAATATAGAGTTAAAAAATTCAGAAAAATCTCCTTCAAAATGCCTGGATCCCGCACCACCGACATCACCACTGCTACGCCATCCCGGTGGTCGCTCAAAGCCACTGCCTGCTCGACCCTGGTACTGGCGCAGTTCGTCGTACTCCGCTCTACGACCCGCATCCTTTAGAACCTCATAGGCTTCTGCAACCTCCTTGAATTTATCCTCAGCGCCTTTGTCCGGATTCATGTCCGGATGATACTTACGTGCCAACTTTCGGTAAGCGGCTTTAATCGTCTTGCCATCTGCATCGGGCTCGACACCTAGAAGCTGATAGTAATCTTTGAATTCCATAACGACTGCCTTATACGGTGGTATTTTCGACAAACCAGAGAATTTTCTTATAATCGAAGTTATCTTTGATGGTGGGCTTTACGATTTCAAAATAGGGCGACAAATCAAAATCCCGGGGTGTGAAGTGACTGAAGTGCTTCGACTCCAGCAGGACCTCGTCGCAATGTCCCGGCACGTCGCCCCGACAAACCTGGGCACGCTGCGGAAGTATGGGATACCTGACCGACTGGAAAGCCTGTGCGATCAGCGTCGAGCAGATAGCTCTGGTGGGATCGCCACTGCCCAAAGCGATTAGTCGCCGCCGGAACTGTGGCGGTACCGGCGGGGTGGGGAGCAGGTAGCGCATCAGGTCAAAAATGTTTCGGGTGTCGTAACGATAGCCCTCGCGTTCCAGAAGATACTGAATCGTTGCCTGTCTATCGGGTTCAGTAAGACTGACAGGACGGCATATACGCAGGTTGTAACCCACGTATTTTGTCAGTGGTGAACGGATAACGCCTGCCACCACATCCGCTTCAATAACATAACCCTTGCCGTCGTCGCCAACCCCTGCGTACATACAGACATGGGACCAGGTGGACTGCGTGAGATACTTTATGGCGGTACTCACCCTACTGTTCCCCTCAATCAGGAGCAGATCGCCGGGCACTAGCGACCGATCCAACTGTTCCTGACTGAGTACTGAGAATTGCTCATAGCTCGGACGTGGCCGGGTCAGGAACCTGGCAAGGCGTGACCCAAGTTGCTGCAGAACGATGTTCATATCATCTTTAAACTGGCTGGAAGCTTATGGAATTGTGACATTGATCGGGTCGGTCTGCCCAGCGCTAAATGTGTCGATATGATTCCCGCTTAGCCAAAGGTATATTGGGATGCGCTTGGCATTCAAATTCTGCGCACCGAATCCCAAGCGCAGCGTCCTCGGTCACTATATGAGAACTTGATTGATGAAAACATTCTGTACTGTGTGCCTTGCGCTATTGGCGAGTAACCCTGCCTCATCAAGCGAACAAGTGGCGGCATACCTGGACCTCACCCGATCCTGGTACGGGATCACTTGCCTCATCATTGCGTTCGCAGCTTATGCACTCGTCATTCTGGAAGAGCGACTGCAACTGCGAAAGTCCAAGCCTGTGTTGCTGGCAGCCGCATTGATTTGGGTTGTTATTGCGGTGGCGTATCGCCAGCACGATACCCAAGGGTTAGTGACGGCGGGAATTCGCCACAATTTTCTGGAGTATGCCGAACTGTTTTTCTTTCTACTGGTGGCGATGACCTATATTAACGCCATGGTGGAGCGCGGGGTATTCGACGAACTTCGTTTCTGGCTGGTATCCAGAGGCTTCAGTTATCGATCACTGTTCTGGCTGACAGGCATTCTTGCGTTCTTTATTTCACCGGTCGCCGATAATATGACCACCGCGTTGATAATGTGTGCCGTCGTTATGGCTGTAGGGCAGCACCAGAGCCGTTTCGTATCCATTTCCTGCATCAGTATCGTAGTGGCGGCGAATGCTGGCGGCGCTTTTAGTCCTTTTGGGGATATCACCACGCTGATGGTATGGCAGAAAGGTATGGTGCAATTCTGGGAGTTCTTTGATCTCTTTATTCCATCGGTGGTCAACTTTGTGGTGCCCGCCCTGCTCATGCAACTGGCTATTCCGCGCGGAAAGCCGTCCCTCGTGCATGAAGACCCGGGCGGCCGCCTTAAATTTGGGGGCATCACGATTGTTGTGCTATTCCTGTTAACCATTATTACAGCTGTATGCTTCCAGACCTTCCTGCATATACCGCCTGCGTTCGGCATGATGGCGGGGCTGGCATATTTGGAGTTTTATGGCTATTACCTGCGCCGCAAGTCCAGGATCTGGCTACTCACCAACGACCATCCTGCGCAAGTGCGCGCCGATCCCTATCACTTTGATGTCTTCGAGAACGTTGCCCGCGCCGAATGGGATACGCTGTTCTTTTTCTATGGCGTCATCCTCATTGTTGGTGGCCTGGGATTTATCGGCTACCTTGGGATCCTCGCTGAAGCCATTTACGGTCAAATGGGGGCCACCAGCGCCAACATACTGGTGGGCCTGGTGTCTGCGGTTGTCGACAATATTCCAGTCATGTTTGCTGTACTCACCATGGAACCACAAATGCCCACCAGCCAGTGGCAGTTAGTCACGCTGACAGCCGGCGTTGGTGGGAGCCTGCTCTCCATTGGATCAGCCGCGGGAGTAGCACTAATGGGACAGGCCCGAGGACAGTACACGTTTTTCAGTCACCTGAAGTGGACGCCAGTCATCGCTCTTGGCTATGGCGCAAGTATTTGGGTCCACCTGCTGATAAATGGGTGATGGTAAAGAGCTACTCTTCAACTACACTGGTACTTGCCGTGTGGTTTACGGAGCTTGGGCATACACTAAAAACTGACCGGAGATAGCAATGATGGCCACCAGAAAAGCAATACCTAAAGCCAAGACCGCTCGTAAGAGCACAGCGAAAATGAAGACCTCTACCAACAAAGTCGCCGGCCTGGATCTGGGAAAATATATCGAAGATATTAGAATCGGCAAATACACGTGGGACGACGTGCTAAAGAGCTCCAGTAAGAATATGGACGCCGTCGCCGCAGCCAATCGCGCCATCATCGATGGCTACACCGATATCACCAAACGCCAATACGAGATGCTCAAGGGCATACTGCGCGAATTGCGTAAAGTCAGGGGCGATCGGGACGTGGTGGTTAAGGAGTTAAAACGGGTTATAGAGCGCGCCAAAAGGGATGTACAGGCGCTGCAGAAAATGGCCAGCAGAACGAATAGCAAAGCTCGGCTTATTGTCAAAAAGCGAGCGGAAGCCAATATCAAGGCGTGGAAGAAGCTGGTGGCAGAAGCCAGGAAGTCAGTGGGGGCAAAGCTCCCTGCAATGGAAATGCCGACAACCCTAAAGAAGGCAGCGCCAAAGAAGAAATTACTATCCAAGAAAAAGGTAGCCCCAAAGAAAAAGACAGTCTCCAGGAAAAAGGCGGCTCCAAAGAAAAAAGTAGTGGCAAAGAAAAAAGCAGTACCCAATCCTAAAGCCGCCGCGAAGAAACGGCGCGGTACTACCTAAAAAAGGAACAGCACATCGGTAGCCTGTGAGTGAAGCGACCCAGCGGACACCCGTCCATGGGTCGCAACCTCAGAGTGATGAGGATCCGATGTCGCTGTCGCCCGCGCCATTGGTGCTAACCGGATAGCCGTTCTCCAGCCAGGTCTCCATACCCTGCTCCATGGCGATAGCGCGAGTGAAGCCCATATCCCGCAGTGTGGCGGCTGCCAGTGTGGAAATTTTCCCGAACTGGCAGTACACCACAATACGGGCGGTGGGATCGGGCAGTAAGGCGTCCACGCGCAACTCCAGCTGTCCTCTGGGGATCGATATTGCTGCGGGAATGTGGCTGCGCTGAAAGCTGTCGCGCTCACGCACATCCAGCACTGTAATTCCCGGCTCATTGCTCACGATACGGCGCAGAATTTCGTCCTGAGACATGAAGGAAATCCGCTGGGCAGCCGCACTGATCAACTGCTCAACCGTTTTGCAGCCACTGAGGTTAGTGCGCAGCGCCTCGGACAGGTGCTCGGGCATCGTCAGGCTCAGTGATTGCATCACTTCAATGAATTGACTGCGGTCGGTTACCTGCAAACGCTTGTTGTTTGCCACCTCTTCCCCAATGGTGCTGAACTGCCGCTCACTGTAGATGTGCGCGGGGTAGACTCTGGTGTCCGGCGCCAGTTGCAAGAGTTTGTGGAACAGGCTGTCGTACAGCTGTGCGGGATCGCCCGTTGGCAAGTCGGTGCGTCCGGTACCGCCCAGCAACAGAGTGTCTCCGGTGAACACGCGATCTTGCACCCTCACACATATCGAATCGACGGTATGTCCCGGGGTGTGCAGGATATTCAGGGCTAGAGTGCCTACATACACAATTTCACCGTCGTCTACCGCCATCTTGACGTACGGCGCCGGACTCAGCCGATGCATTATGACCGGCACATCCAACACGGCCGCCAATTCATCAGCGGCAGAGAAGTGGTCGGCGTGGGTGTGGGTATCCAGCAGGTAGCGTATACGCAGACCGCTCTGCGCAGCGAGGCCCAGGTAGCGCTCAATTTCATGAATCTCAGGATCAATAACAATGGCCATACACGTTTGTGGGCAGCCCAGTAAATAGGACTGGCAGCCCCGCTCAGTACCGATTTGGTGGAAGATCATGATGTCGCCCTCGCTACTGGTCTTGTATTAACAGCGCTTGTTGTTTTTGCTATCGCATCACGCTCCGCCCAATTGCGGAATCAATTGCTCCATAATGCGTTCGGCATTGGCGGCAATGGTCAGCGCAGGATTGGCGCAGGCGGCACAGCCCGGTAACAGGCTGCCGTCAATCACAAAGAGGTTTTTATAGCCGTATAACTGGCCCCGTTGATCACAGGCATCTCCCATCGCCGCTCCACCCAAGGGGTGCCAGACTGTTTGCCTGCCGCCAAATCTGGACGCATCGCCTCCACCGGTTTGCGCCAGCAAGCGATTGAAACTCGCGACCCTGGCCAGTGCCGAAGGCGTTGCGATATCGCTGGGCCAGCGCACGGCTGCCTGCCCCGTGTTACTGTCGTAGACGAGTTCGCCCAGTTCGTCCGGCACTGACATCGCCAACTGGATCTGTATATCAACGGGTACTGTGGCGGGCGAATGCATAAACGTCACCGGATAGCCCGGGGTACTGTCATCGACAGCGGCGATGCACGCCGGCCCACCCTGCGCACCTCCCACGGGGCTTTGGGAAAACTCCAGCATCAGCTGGTCACCGTTGGTGCCCCAACTCTGCCCGATGCGATCATTGCCACCCCTGAGTTCACCCGCCTGCTGACTTTTCAACAACAGTTTGCTGCTATTGAGTGAACCCGCTGCCATGAATACGTAGCTCGCCCGCAACTCATAGCGCTCCAGCTCTTCGCCATCCGCATTGATACGTCGGCACTCCAGCGCATAGCCGCCGCTGTCCAGCTCGCGAAGCATGACCACCTCGGTCAAACTACGAATGTCTACGTTACCTGTTGCCTTGGCGTCCAGCAGGTAATTTTTGTCTGTGGACAACTTGGCGCCGCTATTGCATCCATAAACGTAGTCGCTGATGCTCGCGGCGGCAGGAATACGGCCTTCTATCTCCTGACGAATAATGTCCCAGTCGAAACCCGTATAGGCCTTGCTGACATCAAAACCGGCTGCCACAGCGTCGCGCAAAAATGTGCGGTGGGCAATGTAGTTATTACTGGCAAGTATGTCGTCGGGAATGCGCCCGGCCCTAATCTGCGCAATGACGCGGGGATAGTAGACCTGGTCCATGTCATCGTAATTGATTTGCGGAAATACCTCGCTGAAAATTGCCCGCTGCGGCTGCAGCAGTACACCCCCGTACACCAGAGAACCACCACCCACCGCAGCGCCACAGACGGCATCCACGGTATCCCCCGCTACTCGCTCCAGCAGCCCGGCCCAGGGTGTCACCGGCGTAGACGCCGTCAAGCCATCGATCTTGCCAAACCAGGTGGTGCGCCGATCAACATTGCTTAACGTGGGAAAGGTATCCGGGCCGCGCAGGGGCCACTCCTGGCCACGTTCCAGCACCACAGTAGTAATGCCGGCCCGGCCGAGGCGCAACGCCGCGACCGACCCGCCAAATCCGGAGCCGATAACAACCGCCCGGGGTTGCGCATAGGACGATGAACCATCACTGCAGGCCGAGCCAGCCGCAACGGCGGCGGCTAACACTGAGGAACGCTGGATAAACTGTCGTCGGGTAATGAAAGACATGCAAGCTACTTTCTTGTTATCGCCGTAGGTCTGCGATCATAAGCCATTTTGTCTCAGAGTGGACTCCTCAGCAGTTCCCGTTATGATGCCATTGCGAGACTTATTGAGAGGTTCCGCCACAGTCATGCAGCGATAACAGAAAGATAGACCGGAGGTATACCATGAAACTGGGCATCGCGGGCTTGGGCAAGATGGGGGCCAATATGGCGCGGCGACTGCGGCGCGGTGGCATTGAAGTCGCCGGCTTCAATCGCGGCGCCGATGTAACTGATCAGCTCGTTGCGGATGTGGGTATCACGGCGACTTACTCTCTGCGGCAGCTGATCGAAGCACTTCCCGCCCCCAGAGTGCTATGGCTGATGTTGCCCGCCGGTGATAGTACACAGCAGACAATCGATCAGGCACTGCCGCTGCTAAGTCCCGGCGATGTGCTGGTGGACGGCGCCAACAGCTTCTACAAGGACTCCATGCGCCGGGCCATAACGGTCGAAGCCGCAGGAATTCACTACGTCGATGCCGGAGTGTCCGGCGGCATCTGGGGCCTCGACAACGGTTATGCGCTAATGGTCGGCGGATCGCAGCAAGCGATCAGGCAACTGGAACCCGCTATCCGGGTATTGGCACCGGGGCCACAGACGGGCTGGTTGCACTGCGGGCCGGCCGGCAGCGGCCACTTCGTCAAAATGATTCACAATGGCATTGAGTACGGCATGATGCAGGCGTATGCAGAGGGCTTTGCCCTGCTGAAAGCCCGGAAAGACTTTGGCCTCGACCTGAGCGCCATCGCCGAAATGTGGCGCCATGGCAGTGTGGTCCGCAGTTGGATACTGGACTTGACCGCCGACTTTCTAGCCGACGACCAGCAACTGGATGCGGTGCTACCCATAGTCGCCGACTCGGGCGAGGGGCGCTGGACCGCGCTGGAAGCCATTGAACAGGGCGTGCCTGCGCCGGTGATGAGCCTGGCGCTGATGATGCGCTATGCCAGCCAGGGTGGTGACGAGTACAGCGCTAAAGTGCTGGCCAAAATGCGCCAGGGCTTTGGTGGCCATGCGCTTGGGAAAGAAGGCTCCGCATGATCGGCCCCTGTCACTTCGTCATTTTTGGCGCCACCGGCGATCTGTCGGTCAGCAAACTGTTACCGGCGCTGTACTTCCTGCACCGGGACCGTCGCCTGCCTGACAATCTGGCCTTTGTTGGCGTCTCAAGACGCGATTGGAACAGCAATCAATGGCAACACTTTATGCACGAGCAGCTGCCCCGACGTCTTGGCAAGGACTATGACGAGGCCGTATTCCAGCAGTTTGTAAACCGCTTCAGTTATGTACACGTCGTGCATGACCAGAGCGAGCACTATGCCAACCTGAAACTGGAGCTGGCCAAGCCGCGCGAGGGGGTATGCGCCAATATCGTGTTTTACCTGGCAATCTCCCCCGCCGAATTTACCGTGGTGGTGAGCCAGCTTGATACGGCCGGGCTCAGTGGGCGCCTGTTTGGGAATCGCATTGTGCTGGAGAAGCCGTTCGGTCATGACCTCGAGTCGGCACAACAGTTGAACCAACATTTACACCGCCACTTTGAGGAAGAGCAGATTTTTCGCATCGATCACTACCTGGGCAAGGAAACAGTGCAAAATCTGCTGGTGTTTCGTTTCGCCAACAGCCTCGTCGAGCCAGTCTGGAATCGCAATTACATCGACCATGTCCAGATTACCGTTGCGGAAAGTAGTGGCATAGGCGGCCGCGCCGGCTATTTTGACAGCACCGGCACGCTGCGCGATGTGCTGCAAAACCACATGATGCAACTGCTCTCGGTAGTGGCTATGGAGCCTCCAGCCCAGCTGGACGCCAACGCCCTGCGTGATGAAAAAGTTAAAGTTCTGCGCTCCATACGCCCGATTCCCCTCGATACCATCAACCAGTACGTGCTGCGCGCTCAATATGGCGCCGCAGCCCATGCGGCGGCCTATCAGGACGAGCCCGGTGTGGCCAAGAACTCCATCACGGAAACGTTCGTCGCGGCGAAATTCTATGTCGATAACTGGCGCTGGTCAGGCGTGCCATTCTATCTGCGCACTGGCAAGCGCCTGCCGCATGATCGCACCATGGTAAGCCTGCGATTTAAACAACCACCACAGCAGCTATTTCGTGAAACGCCAATGGAGCATATTGAGCCCAACTGGATTGTACTGTCGATACAGCCCGAGGAGAGTATGCATATTGAACTGCAGGCCAAGGAGCCAGGGCTGGATATGCGTACTCGCACCCTGCCATTGCGCGCCTGCTTTCGGACCGACGGTGAACGCCGGCTCGGTGCCTATGAGGCGCTGTTACTCGACGTTATAGAGGGCGATCGCAGTCTGTTTATTCGTTTCGACGAGGTGGAGTGGTCGTGGCGGGTGGTAGATCCCATTCTGCGTCACTTCAGTCGCGAACAGGACTATATCCAGAGCTATGCGGCGGGCAGCTGGGGACCGGAGCAAGCCTGCCGACTATTCGATAGTCCGGATCAGAGCTGGCGCGACGATATCTAGCAATGACGCCGCGCATCTACCCTTTTTCCCATAAGGCGCTGCTGGTCGATACACTATGCGCCCGTATCGCCGCACTGGCCGCAGTGTGCCTCGAGCAGCGCGGCTATTTCAGTATCGTGCTGGCCGGTGGTACTACACCGCGAGAACTCTACCAGCAGCTGCGCTACCTGCCCACCGACTGGCAGTGCTGGCATATTTACTTCGGCGATGAACGCTATCTCCCTGCCGGAGATCCCGCACGCAACGACAGCATGGCCGCAGCCGTATGGCTAGATCATGTTGCTATTCCGTCATCGCAAATACACGGTGTGCCAACTGCCGCCAACGTCACCATGGCAGCCGCTTTGTACGCATCTGCGCTGCGGCGAGCACCGGGTTTTGATCTGGCACTGCTGGGATTGGGCGAGGATGGTCACACAGCCAGTCTATTCCCCGGCGATCCACGGGTTGCCGGCAGTGATGAGTGGGCACTTGCCGTTACCCATGCGCCAAAGCCACCGCCGCAGCGTGTCAGCATGACCCCCAAAAGCCTGAGCATGGCGGGGGCTGTCTGGTTCATTGTGACCGGTGACAGCAAGCGGCAAGCATTACAGGACTGGATGGCCGGGGCGCAACTGCCACCTCAAGCCATAAAGCCACTGGCCGGGATCGACATCTTCACCGATATAGCCTGCTAGGGGCAGCCCGCAAGGGCTTTTGGCGGCCCCTTGATAAGCTTGGTTGCCGCAGCGCGAAAATCGGCATTGGTGACAGTCTGATTGGCCTGCACCAGCGTTTGCACCAGCGTATCCAGCGACGCCTGGTCTTTGCTAGCCGCCCGAATCTCGGTGTCCAGTTTCTGCATCACGAGAACTGCCCGCGCTGTCTGTTTCCCCTGCGATCGATCGGTTGCTGCACACTGTGTATCCACACTCCATTTGGCCAGAATATCCAACGATGCGTTGTAGCGACGCTGGGATATGCCGCCCGAGCGCAACAGTAACTCCAAACTGTAGTACTCCGCGAGGCCCTCGACTATCCAATCACTTCCCGCTGCGCCATACAGACGGCTGGCCACATGAAAAAGCTCATGCAACATAGGACTGGTGCGGTTGCCACTGATTAGCGGGCGATCTGGGTGCAAATATAGGGAGCCCACACCGGACAGTCCACCACGCCACATATTCTCGGAACCACTGACAATGAGAAGACGCTGTGGGAAATCGGGAAAGACTTTAATCAATGAGGGCATCGCCCTGAGCACGAAAGTCAGCACATCATTCGCCTTTGGGTTGTTGCCCAGAGGACTGGCAACGCTGATGATCCGCTCGCCTACCGTGTCACGCCGTACGCCCAACTTCCCAGCCAGCACCCAGCCAAGCGGTCGATTAATTAATCGGTGCGAATCCGTAACGTTGAGTACACGGCCCGCGCCGCGGCCATAAGGGGTTTCAATGGCCCAACCCTTGGGTGCTACCAGCTTGAGTGTCGCCTTCGATGTGGCGCCCTTCACGACACGAGCGTTTGCTGGGGGAAATAGCTTGTCCAGCTTCAGGAGAGCCCAAGTGTCTTCTATACGCGAATCTTCGGCGCCATTCGCCCTTTTGTTTCCGATCACAAAATCAAACCTCAGCACACTACCCTGCTTGAGCGGACGCCAGATGACGCGATCCCCTTTCACTTCGATACGTGAGGTCGGCCGTATATTTTTGTAGCGCCCACTGGGCATCACGAACTCGATACTGCGCACTAAACGGCGGGGCTGTTCCAGCGTCAGGGTGACGTTTGCGAGACCGGTCTTGGGATCCAGGGTTGCACCGTAGACTATGTTGTACACCTTGGCCGGGTCGACGCTCTTTTGCGCCATAGCGGATGCTGTAAATCCCATCAGGAGCGCGATGCAGCAACACACGCCAAGCAGGGTGTGTAATCCTCGTCGTGGTATCAGCGTGGCTGCTGCGTCCAGTGCCGTTCTGGATGGAATGCCAAATGGGTTGTCCACAAACAAGTACCTCAGTATTTTCTACCCCATGAGCTATCATGGTATCAGACTAACGGCTTCTCAAGGAGTCAGGTCGACTCCTTTCATAGGGGTTAGAACGGCAAAGTCTGGCGGAGAAAATGTATGCGCGATAGTATTTTTGGGTATGGCATTCGACATCTTGTATTTTTGCTCTGTTTCGCAGCGAGTTGGGAGGTCTATGCAGATGAGCGTGGGGCGGTCACCGCAATCGCCTCATTAAATGCGCAGACATCAGCATTCATCGGGTTTTCATCCGGCGATATACTGTATTGCACTCGACTCAGTGGTTGCAGTGCGCTAGAGGGCACTCCCAAGTCGGCAGTGACCGCTATCGACTCTCCGCGTGAGGAAGGTAGCGTCATGGTCTGGGTTGGCTACGAGAACGGACATATCTATTTCTGCACCCTTACCGGGGGCTGCTCGATCCAGGAGCAGATATTATCAGGGCGGTTGCCCGGCGAGCGCAGTTCAGTCGACGGCCGACCCATTAAGTAGGATCTGTCAGACCTGCTCCAATGTGTGATCCAACGTTTCCGCTATAGTCATAGACGACATGAAAAACCGCCATCACTCTGCCACGCTGCCCTTCGCCATTGCGTGCGTGGGTATCGCCACGTTTGCGGGAATGGATGGCATCATGAAGGGTCTATCCATGGAAATGGGTGCGTATAACGCGATGCTGTGGCGCACGTCCATCGCCCTGATGCTGGCGGCCGCGCTTTTTTTCTCCAGAAAGAGACGCTGGCCCGGTCATTCGATCGTCAGGTTTCATGTCTGGCGTGGTGTGGTTACTGCGCTTATGGCATTCCTGTTCTTCTGGGGCCTGGTGTACGTGCCGCTGGCGGAAGCGATTGGCTTATCCTTCATTGCACCGCTTATTGCGTTATACCTCGCGGCGGTTATGTTGCAAGAGACCATTGGAGAAAAATCCATACTGGCGTCAGTGCTTGGCTTTGCCGGCGCGCTGGTCATTATTGGCGGGAGACTGGGTGGCGACTATAGCGCGGATATGGGCAAAGGCATTGGCGCGATTTTGCTATCTGCCATCCTGTATGCGTACAACCTGATTCTGCAGCGACAGCAGGCACTCATGGCCGAACCGGTAGAGATCGCATTTTTCCAGAACGCGACCGTGGTTAGTGTGTACCTCGTCTTTGCACCGTTCAGCGCGGTAGTGCCGACTCTGCAGCAACTGCCCAACCTGGCAGCCGCCGCCCTACTGGGCATAACATCACTACTTCTGCTGTCCTGGGCCTATGCGCGAGCGGAAGCCAAAATCCTCATTCCTGTTGAGTACACTGCCTTCATTTGGGCGGCGCTGTTCGGCTGGCTGGTATTTGCTGAAGAGCCCACCACTGCCACCCTGGGCGGGACGGCACTCATCGTGGTTGGGTGTCTGGTGGCCACACGGCAAAAGCCCGATCAGGTGGACCATATCGAAACCACCGTCATCTAGCGCGCAGCAATGGCACCTGATTTTCCATTGCTACGCAAACTCGGCCTGGTTGCAACCCTCCTGGTCACCGCAGCGGCACAGGCAGCCGAGTGGGAGCTTGTCTATGCAACTGAAAACCTGAGCGTACAACGGCGCGACTACGCGGAATCAGAGCTGGATGAGATAAAGGGGGTCGTCCGCGTACAAGCGACACTGAACGCGGTCATGGCGTTATTGAAAGACGCACCGTTCAATAAACATTGGGTCTACCGCAGTGCGGGTGCCCGTATTTTACAGGACTCAGGATTTGCGCAGGCCTATGTGTACGGTGTTGTCGATGCACCATTTCCAATGCGCGACCGGGATACAGTCGTACGCTTTGATTACCAGCAAGAGCCGTTAACAAAAGAAATCACCGTAGCGATTACCAACTTCCCTGATTTTATTCCCAGCAACGCACAGCTCATACGCGTACCCAAAATTGGCGGGCACTGGCACCTGAAGCCCGAACAGGACGGCTGGGTTCAGGTGAGCTATCAGGTTTACGGTGACCCGGGCGGCTGGATTCCAGTCTGGATGGCCAACCGGGCCGCTCTGGTTTCGGTACAGGAAACACTGCGCAACATGATCGGGGCTGTTGGTCATTACGCGAATGCCAGATCTGAATTCGTCGAAGAGCTTACTCTGCCAGTCGACTAGTATGCCTTGCTAACGCACATACCCTGCGACCAGAATGAAATGGCAGGCCGAGCCGGCCAGGACAAAGAAGTGCCAGATGCCATGGGCATGGGTTAGGCGATTCAATTTGTCGACAATGTAAAAAACAATACCCACTGTATACGTCAATCCTCCAGCGGCCAGCCATAGGAAACCCATTTCCGGCAGGGCGGCCCTGATGCTGGGAAGGTCAAGCGCACAAGCCCAGCCCATGCCCAGATAAATAATCAGTTGGCAGACCTTGACCGCCCGTCCGGAAAGCAGGATTTCAGAGGCAATACCGATAATGGCTAGCACCCAGACCAGCGCCAGAATCCTGGTACCGCTGTTGTTATCGACGCTGATCAGCATCAATGGTGTGTAAGTGCCGGCAATGAGCAGGTAGATCGAAATATGATCCAGCACTTTGAACACTTTTTTGAGCTGCGGTGCCTGAAAGCTGTGATAGAGGGTGGACATGGAATACAGCAGCACCAGCGTCAGGCCGAATACGCCGTAACCGACGATCATCTTTGGATCGCCGGTCGGTATGCTCAGCGCCAACAGTGCACCCAGCGCGACGAGGGAAAATATCGAGCCTACGAGATGGCTAATACTGTTAAGCTTCTCACCATAGTACATGGATGCTGATGCTCTCCTGTGCCTGCTGCAAGCCTGCCTGAATAGAGGACTCTCACCAAGAGCATGGCAAACACTGAAAAATCGGTCAAGACATTCTGCCACAGAGGACACATTTTGCGCCGCTGGCGGCAAGCACTGCGAATTGTGGGGGCAACGGCCTATGCCTGCCTGCTGCTGGCCTGCGCATCCAGCGGTCCTGCGCTTGAACAGGAGCCACCTGGTACTGCGGCGGCGGCAACTGGGCAGCACACCCTCGCGCTGCTCGGAGCCACCGGTATGGTGGGCGATTTTGTACTGCGGGAGGCACTGGCGCGCGGCTACAGTGTGCGCGCACTGGCGCGAACCCCGGCCAAGCTCGACGAATTCACTGGCCGGATCACTATTGTTCAGGGCGATGCCCGCGACCCGGCCGTGATTGCGGAACTTTTGCGCGGCAGTGACGTGGTAATCAGTGCATTGGGGCCGGTCGGTTCTGATGGCGATGCCAACCTGTTCATCAATACCATCGCTACCACCAATGTGTTGTGGGCGATGCAAGCGCAAGATATCTCCCGCTACCTGATCGTTTCCGGTGCGGGCGTGGTGATACCCGGGGATGAGCGCAATCTGCTGGGGTGGTGGATAAGAACACTGGCGCAGGTCGGACTGCGCGACGCGCTGCAGGACAAACAGGCCGAGTATGACGTGCTTGCGCACAGCTCTGCTGACTGGACGCTGGTGCGCTGCCCCCTGATCGATCCTGAGCCATTCCATCGCACTGCGATGTCATCGCTGCAGACGCCCCCCGCTTTTCGCGTACGCGCTGGCGAGCTGGCGCGCTTTATGCTCGACCAAATTGATTCTCGCGAATTTGTCCGACAGGGGCCATTCCTGGGAAGTGACCAACGGCGCTATCGCTGATGAAGACACCCTCTCCCGCTCGATGTTAAAGGCCCTTCGCAGGATTATTTTGGGCACTGTGCTACTGCCAGTGCTGCTGGCGATTATGGCAATAGGTTTGGCTTTTTACACCCTGGAAGAAACGCCACTGGCAAGTCGAAGTGCGCCAGTGGATTATGCGTCTGTCGCCGCCGGCAAAGCGCTGCTCAAGCGTATCAAAATTCAGGTCGAGGCTAGCGATGATAGCGGCACCACGCTGGCCGTCACCGAGGATGAGCTGCGCCATCTCGCCCAAATGGCATCTCATACCTTTGCGCGCCTCAATACCGACGTCAGTTTTGACGGCACCAGCATCATGTCCCGCGCAAGTGTGCAACTACCTCCGAACCCGTTCGGTGCCTATCTCAACCTGGGTGTCGAAATTGGGCAGTCCAGCACCGGTATTGGCGTTGATCGACTATCGATAGGCCCACTACGTGTTTCCGGGCGCTGGCTGTTGCCCCTGACGGCACGACTGGCAGATGTGCTGGTACAGGACCGGCAGGCCAGCGTATTGCTGGCCAGTGTTCATGGCTTGCAGATCCACGGGGACACCGCTTTGCTCACGGTATTCCCCCCGCCCGACGTGAAGGCCACACTCAAACAGGCCGTCAGGAATTTGCAGGCCTCGCGGTTTCCACCGGGCGAAGAAGAGCGTGTGGTGCACTACTATGATCTTTTGGCCCGCATGACAGCACCGGGCTATCAACGGAGTCGCTCACTGAGCGTTTACCTGACGCCCCTGATGACGGAGGCCGCGCGGCGGGGCGCGGGCAGCTCGGCGGTGGCTGAAAATCGCGCCGCGATCTGGGCCATGGTCATCTACTTTAGCAACGGCGCTGTTGAAGCTCTGGTGGGGAAATTGGTGTCCGGCCAGCGCGCACTGGTGCGTGCACCCTCCAGAGTTACCCTGCAAGGCCGTGAGGATCTTATGTCGCACTTCCTCTATTCCGCCGGGATCACCCTGGCCACGCAGCAGGGCATTGGTATTGCAGCCGGTGAGTTCAAGGAGTTGCTGGACTCGGGCAATGGTGGCAGTGGCTTCAGTTTTGCCGATCTCGCGGCGGACCGTGCGGGTATCGCATTTGTCACAGCAGCCACGCGCGACGAGGCAAGCGCACGTCAGTTGCAGGAGCAGTTAATTGCCAGTCATAGTGAGGCTGGCTTCTTTCCTGATACCGCAGGTTTGGTCGAAGGCCTTAGTGCAGCGCAATTTCGCCAGCAGTACGGCAGTGCGGAATCAGAGCGGTACCGCAAACAGGTGGCCCTGATCGACCAGCGTATCGAGCGCCTGCCGGTTTACTAGCACGTTAACAGCGCGTCGTTGACCGGAATGTCCAGATCAGCGGCTCTCCTGTTGCTGATTTTTTAGCAGTGCCGCCCCCGCAGCTCCTCCCACGACTAACAACGCACCGAGGCTACTCAGCCAATCCATAGGCTCAGCGGGAATGTCCGCCAGCTGCCAATGATTCAAGCCGTATATACACAGCAGCGTAAGCAATGGCGCAATCGTAAGCACAGCGCTGACTCGGGACGCTTGCCAGTAGCTCATGGCCAGACCGAAACTGCCATAAGCAACGATGGTATTCAGCCCACAAAAAAGCAGTAGTGCCAGTTCAGTCGGATTCATGGCGCGGATTTGTTGCGGCTCTGCCAGCGGCCATAACAGGAGAGTGCCACACAGACACACCAGAAACAAAATGTCCTTGGCGTTGTGCTCAAGCACCAATTGCTTTTGTGCCAGACCATAAATAGCCCAGGTGACGGCCGCAGCGATTATCAGGCCAATGCCTGCCAGATAGGTGTCACTGGTCAGGATCAGATTATTGAGGCGCTGATGAAAGAACAGCAGCATGCCGACAATCAGAGTGGCGACACCCAGCCATTGCAGGGCAGAAAATTCCTCTTTAAAGATCACCACGCTACCAATCAACAGGAGCAGCGGGCCCAATTGAATCAGAATCTGCGCGGCACCGGGGTTGATATGATCCAAGCCCCAGATATACAGGAGGTAGTTGCACAGAAGCCCTGCGACAGCGACCACAGTGATTGGCCAACTTTTGGAGACGACTAAGTTCTTCAACGCTGCACCACGTCGATGTCCGTACCACAGCAGGGCGATTGTTGCGGAGATAGAAAGGCGATACCAGGTGTTAGTGAGGGGGTCCATGACCTCCAGAATCACTTTGAGTGCCAGGGGCAATAAACCCCACATGACGACTGTAATGAGTGAAAAGCCGAGGCCGAGCTTCCAGTTCGCGGTCACCGTTGACCTGCGTCGTTGCGTGTCATTGCCTATTCAGCATGCGTTGCTGTGCAGTGTCAGCATCAACCAGCGTCGCCGTGAACGGGTAGTCCCCCGTCAATCCTGCCACCAGTTGGCTGGCCGCATTCACAAAGGCCGGATTGTCACCGAAGTCCAGAAATTCGATCGCCGAGGATACGTCCGCGTTGGAGCGGACCGCCGCCGTACGCACCGCCTTGGGTATAGTGATGACGCCATCATCCGGATCGGAGTCCAGCGACAGCAGCAGTCGGGAGATGTTGATCACTGCAGGGGTGTCCGCTGCACCGTTGTGCACCAGATCCTGTGGCGCAATGAGCACCTTACCCGGCACCGACTCGCCCAGGTCTACTTCGCCGATAAAAAATCGTACCGTCTTGCCGCTCTCGTACTGAAACTCGCCATTGCTGCCGGTTGTGCCTGACAGCGCACCGGATTCATAGCTGACGCCCTGAGCGGGGGGTGAACCAAAGCTGCCACTATTGGCGACGATGATCTGCTCATCGTCCTTGTCCTTATCCCTATTGTCGTTGGAAGCTGAGCCACCACCGGAGCTGAAAAAGAACGCGCACTCGCTGCCCACCAGTAGCGGCATAGCCAATACTGTAAGAAGAGGGATGATTCTGCGAAAGGTCATATCAAACACCTGCAAGCACACTGCCTGTCAAAAATTTCTATGGTCGCCAGCAGAATACTACGGCGAAATTGAAGCCCTTACTATCGGTGCCTCGTGCTTTAGCGAGCTCTTTTGAGCGACGATGGCCAACCACGGCTGGGCGGCACGCGGTCGCCCCCAAGGGCGATAGTAGTGATCGAGAACGGTAAACCCGGCTGCCTCCAGGAATACGTTGGATGCCTCAAACTCTATAAAGTGTCCATACCGTTCACCCGACCAGCCCTCACTACTGCCTCTGGGATTGGAGGAAAACAGTATTCCGCCGGGGCGCAGAGCGCGGTGCAGCTCCTGCAGAACCCGCGGCAATTCCTGCCCTGGCACATGGAACAACGAGGCGTTGGCGAAGACGCCATCGAAGCCCTGCACCGGGAGTGCCAACGAAAGAAACTGTTGATGCAGCACCTGGCAGCCTGTGTTAGTTCGTGCCATAGAGCAAAAGGCAGCACTGCCGTCCAGTCCAACAGGGCGGTGACCGATGGCAGAAAAATAGCCAAGATCCCTGCCTGGGCCGCAGCCAAAGTCGAGGATATCGAGTGTCTGCGCAGCGGGGAGCTGGCTCAGGAACGCCTGGTAATTCTGGGTGACATCGTGATCCTTCGTCCCCTCCCAGAAAGACGTGGCATTGGCGTCGTAATGGCCCAGTGTGATCTTTTCAATCTCTGTTAGTTGGTCCGCTGCTAAGGTATCTGGCATAACGTTGTCCGGGCAATCACCCGGTGAATTTGCCAGCAAGGTCTTTAGTCTTGTTACCCGGTGGCGGTGCCAGCGTAAAGTCACCCATGTCCGCATAGGCTTTGCCGAAGGCGGGGCGCTGTGCCAGTCGCGCCACGTAATCCGAAAACGGCTTGCCCTGGCATAGACCATACGCCTTGGCCCATAGGACATTCTGCCCCATCACACAGTCTACCGCGCTGAACTGGTCGCCACAGATGTAGTCAGACTGGTCGAGTCGTCTTATCAACTCTGGCTCTACCTCCCCGGTAAATTTCTGGTTGTACCGCGCTACGGTTTTTTCGTCGCTGTCCCTGCCGAGAATGTGCGTATGAATGCGAATCTGCCACAGCATCATGTCCATCCACGAGGTGCCGTAGTGCAGCATTTGCAGATAGTCGACCCGCGCCAGCGAAAAAGTATCAGCTGCGGGCGCCAGACCCTTCTCGGGATACAGGTCGGCCAGCAGTGACACCATGGCGCCACTCTCCAGCATCATGTGGCGTTCGCCATTGGCTAGCGTAATTTCCAGCGCTGGTACGTTGTGGTTCGGGTTCTTTTGCAGGTACTCGGGGCTGTACTGCACGCCGTCATACAGGGCGACCACTTCGACGTCGAAATCGTCCTCCAGTACCTCGTGCAATAGCCACTTGACGCGGGCACTGCGGGTCGCTGGAAAGTGATACAGCTTCAAGCGCGTGAAGTTCATGGGCTCACCTCGATGTGACGGGTGCGGTTGGCCTGCTATCATACCGTTGTTATCAGGAGTAAAGCACCATGTCGCAGTTTGATGACGCTCTCGCCCTGCGCTCGACCGAGGAGGGGCTCTGGCTGGGCTTTGCCGATGCACGATATGAAGCAATGACCGGCATGTACGGTGGCTGGACCGCGGCGGTGCTGCTGCGGGCCGTTATGCTGACGGCAGAGCCGTCATTCATGCCGTCCGCCCTGACCATCAACTACATCCAGAAGGTCGAGCCGGGCCAGGACGTGTTTATCAGGGTAAGGTGCATTGGCGGTAGCCGCTCGATCCAGCATTGGCAGGCGGACGTTCTACAGGCTGTTGCAGGGCCTGTTCTGGCGCACGCGATGCTGGTGCTTGCGGAACGCCGTGAAACCGACGGTCACACTGAGCCGTCAATGCCAGACGCACCCGACCCCAAAACGCTCGAGGATTTTTATCCGCCTTTTCCAGGTGGCAAAATCGCCATTGAGCGACCCGTTCACGGTCACCCTCCGTTTGCGCGCAGCGACACCGCATCTGTTATGTGGATACGTGAATTCACCGGACGCCAGCTTGACCATGTACAACTCGCGTTTCTGTCCGACCTCTATCCGCCGCGACCGTTCTTCTGGAGTGACACTCCTCGACCCTATGCGACGATGTCGCTATCCGTGTACTTTCATGCGACGCAGGCCGAGATTGAGGCGGTTGGCGCAGACTTCATTCTTAACGAGGCCATTGGCACCCGCGGCGAGCAATCGACTTCGGGGCAGCAGGCCCGACTGTGGAGTCGGGGCGGCAAGCTGTTGGCGACGACCGAACAACTGGGCTGGTTCAGGTAAGCGAGCCGCGCAGGAGCTGATACATCGGCTGTCCTGGCAATTGAGCTGTGACGGCCATGATCGGCGAATGAAAGATCGGATCAGGAGAGATGAACACCTACTGCAGTTGCAGGAGTGCGCTTGCGGCCGGTGCAGCCCAGTGCAAAGAGGCCCAGGCCCAACAGTGCCAGGGTATTGGTGATGGGTACGGCTGTGGCATTGGGGTCTCGTACGAACCATGCGCCAGTGTCCGCACAATCACAAATTAAGGAATTCTTGGGTGTGTAGTCGCTAGAATCTGCGATGCTACCAAAAATTTCAGGCCCGAACGCAGACCAAAACATCTCCCCCGTATACGCATTGCCTGTGTCAAAGCTATCACGCAACCTGCCGTCGATATATCGAACTTCGGACTCAATGTGCGTGAGTAAAAATCCGTCAGTGGTCATCCCCGAAAGCCAATCCGTGAAGGGGGCACTCGTAAAATCAGGCCCCGGACCCAAGGCTAAAGACCCAATGTAATAGTTAAAAAGGCCGTTGATGTCGTCAACACTGGCCCAGGTCCAGCCCGTTAAGTCATTGTCCCCCAGGGCGCCGTTGCACGACCCTGTCGTTGCATCACACACCGTATTGATAGCGCCCCAGGTGTAGCCTATGAAATCCACCGGTTGCAACCATTCCAAGCCATTCACCGCAACCGGGGGCAGCATTGCGGCAGTGGTCGGTCCGGCCCCCAGGGACACCAACAGACCAACAAGTAAACCTGTTGTTTTTATCATTTTAATCATTCTCTTACCTAGTTGCTGCTACATCCCCAGACGCTCCGATACTGCACGTTGCGACAGTGGATGACAACCGTGCCACAAAAGGGTCGCTCCGCTGGACTGGACACCTCGCCTCCTCAGCAAGCACTTCGGCTCGGTGGTGCAATTATCAGTCCCATTTATAACAAGTCTTATGCAATCAATGTATTACCGTCCCGCGTAGGCAGTCTGTCGCGGTTAAACCAGCGGAGCTGTAAAGTTATCTGACACTAGTGAGTGGCTCCCGCCGCTGCTGAAGGAACACCCACGAAGCGGCATCAGACGGCGGTCGCCGGCGGATGCACCTCAAACAACGTCACCTCGCCCCGACTGCCCAGGCGCATCACCGGGCCCCAGGTGCCGGTGCCGGGAGAGACGTACAACTGCGTCAGGCCCTCGGTAAAAAGTCCCACGCTCTGTTCGAAAACCTGGCGCACCACCAGGTTGAACGGCACGATTTGCCCATTGTGCGTATGCCCGGAAATCATCAAGTCTACCCCGGCAGCGGCCGCAGCCGTGAGACCGCGCGGGCGATGATAGAGCAGTAATACAAAACGATCGGTGTCGATCTCCAACTTTGCCAGTTCGCGCTCTACCTGAGACGGATGCTCACTGTCGTCGATACCGATCAATTGCACCGCGCCATGCGTCGTAGTGCTCGAACGCAACACCTTGACACCAAGCCGCTCCACGCGCTGTAAGATAGCGTCCAGATCCTCGTAGCGCTCATGATTGCCAATGGTGAAATAAATCGGTACGGGGCACAGACGCAACGCTGACAATTGTTCTTCCCCAATGCCGGGGGCATCGATAAAGTCGCCCGTGATGCACAGAAATTCTGCGTTGGTACTGATCACCTGGCGCATAACCCGCTCAAGAAATGCGGCGCTGCGCGAGCCAATGTGCACGTCGGTGATTTGCACGAAGCGCAACGTGGAAGTGAGTTTCGAGCTCGTGAGTTGCACCTTTACTACCGAAGGTGAGTAGGCATTCAACACACTGAACACCATCAACGAGAAGGCCAGCGCAATTAGCCCATAGGCGGCGGTGGCGGGCGCTAACCAACCCAGGGCGACTGGCAGCTCAGCCAGCAACAGCATACCCAGCAGCAGAGGGCTTATGCCCAGCCACAAATCCGCGCCGCGCCGCAGCCAGAAGATGACGCCGAAATTCGCATGACGAAGATAGACCCTGGCGACAATCTGGCTGAAGAACATCGGCAGGAATATAATCGCGGTTTGCCAGCCGTCCAACCCCAACCAATAGCACAGGCGCAATATAGGATAGGCAAAAAGTGGCAGGTGCAAAAGCAGGGCCACGACCAGGAATT
>JANNXP010000146.1:0-3401 GCA_031409615.1 Haliea sp.
CCCTGTTTTCGATCCTTGTGGCACCTGTATTGATGCTCTTTCAGACCAAGTTCGTGTGGGCCATTCTGCTGCGCCGCACCATTGGTTGGCCCAGCCAGCAGCGTGCTGACCACAGCACGAGTTTTGGTGAAGCGGTGTCGATGCACGGTGTACAAACATTGCTGGGGGTTGCCGCGGGTGTGCTTTCCTACAGTTACTTACCGGATTATTTCTGGTGGTTTGTGCCCGTGATTGGCGGCGTACTTCTCTCGATACCCTTATCCATGCTCTCCAGCAGCGTACATCTGGGACGCATCACGCGCGACCTGGGTCTGTTTATGACGCCCGAAGAACGCAAGCGCCCCGAAGTCCTCCTTGAATTTGACCAGGCCATGGCTGCTGTCCAGTCCAAACCCATGAGTGCCCTGGGTGCACTGCGCGAGCCGCATGCGCAGGCCCTGCACCTGGCTTTGCTGCCCTCGGACGAGTTGCTCAGTCGCCGCCAACAGCACTATGCCCAGGGACTGATGTACAAGGTCATGGAGGAGGGGCTGCACTCGTTGAGTACGAGCGAAAAGCGTGAGTTGTTTTCGCGCGTGGATTCGCTGCGTGAATTACACGACTGGGTCTGGAGTACCACGGCGGAATAGTTTTTTTGTAAGGAGTAGGGTACCCCAGACGTTCACTCGTCACTGTGCCGCCTGGGATTTCGCGCCGCTGGAGTGCGTTTCCTAGTCAGGGTCGCCGCAGTCTATCGCGAGCCCACAAGCAGATGCGGGACTCTCATCACTGGCCAGGACAGTGGCGGGATTGTCATCACACTCGCTCGCCGCCTCAACGTCCGGTAAAGCAGCGGTGGAACATTCTCCACTAAGTTCAATGCTCAGGATTTTTTGTGGCACACCTGTACTATTGAGGACCAGGTTGAGGCCTTCTACGAGCGGCTCGGTTCCACCACCCGCAGAGTCCAACTCGATAAAAAACGGTTCGATACTTATTCCGGCCTGCGCATCAGACACCAGATTAATACCGCCAACCCCTGAGGCAATAGCGGTCAGCGCCACGACCAGGTTCACCCCTTGACGCTGCTGTGAGCGCTTCGCCCTGAACGCCATGACCGCCAATAGGACGGCCAATAGAATCAGGGCGCTGCCCCCCAGGGTGGGCACGGCGTTCGAACCGGGCCCATAAGTGATGGATCCGATAGTACTTTGGGCCGATACCATGGCACTAAAACCAATGGTTGCCAGGGCGATTACTGCGGGGGCGAGCTGACGTAACAGCGAAGTCATAATCATTCTCCTAGTGATTGTTATTAAATTGCGTCACAGGTTAGTCCACTTCCACTGTTGTCGCCAGAGTCGCCAGCACGGGCTTTACCGGGGACGGGAACCATTCGTTCCGCCATGACTGTGCGAGCAGGGAGATAGGGTGCGCAGGAATCGCTGGGTTGCCGCAAAGACCAGTGACGCCCGTGCTCGCGGGTCATGGGGGTACTCTTGCAGCAGTTTTCTGGAGCGAACTTCCAGGCTCAGGGGCAACTGCGGATCAAGCTGCGCCAGTAGGTCGTTCAGGGGTAGGTCGCCGTCCCCCGGCAGTTGGCGCAGATACAGCGCATCTTCAAGCAGACCCTCGAAACTGCTGTCCTGCGGTTGCGCATCGGCATCGCATAACTGGATATAAGGCATCAGGGCCGGGTCCACTGCGCGCAGGTCCTGCACGCTCGCGCCAGTGCGCTGCAGGTGCAGTGCATCGACCAGTATGCCGCCGGCGGGATGGGCGACGTCCTGCACCACTTCCAGAGATTGGCGCAGTGACTTTATTTCGGTAAACGCCAGGAATTCCAGCACCACTCTCAGGTTGCCGCCCTCGGCCTTTTTGCAAAGATGTTCGAACCTTTTTTTGGTGCGGGCAATGTCGGATTCGGATGAGACGCAGAGGATATTGCGAACATCGAGGTCCAGGGCTATCTCTATCATCGCGTTGTGTGCATCAATAGATTCACCGGGCTTGAGCCACACGACTTCCAGGTCCAGGGCGCACAATCCGGTGTCTGCCAGCGCCTTGCTGACCCTGGCGCTGCGTTGACTGTTCCATGACGTCAGGTCGCACCAGATGCCGGCCGCATTAAAACCGGCGTCTGCCGCGGCGTAAACGACATCCTCGGGAGCAAACTCCTGTACAACCCCGGCGGCGAGGGAAATCAATCGGCTTTCTAACACTTTGATCGCTCAGCCGTGCCCATGCGTTACTGCCCTCGATGCGCAATAGAATCAGGGTTCTGGAACAGCTGCCCCGGATCTATAGTAACACCCGCCCGCTGCGCATAGCGCCCGTGGCTCTACGATAAGTCAGTATCCTGACCCTGCAGACTGACGGTCTCGGCCGCGGCCGGCCATCGGTGGAGTCTGGCGCCGGCCGAGAGTTCGGTAAGTCCGCTCAGTACTTCGATGCTGCCACCTTTGTGCAGAAAATCCTCAATGTCATTATTGAGTTCAACGCGCAAGCGCTGTTTTGAAAAAGTGTTTGCCACGTGCTCTGTTGCTCTCATGCTGAGGGCTCCCCGATAGTCAGTAAGGCACAGTGCAATATGGATGTTGCAGTTGTACTAACAAACAATTAATTAATTGTGAACACCGGATTCAGATCGAGTGCTCGGGCAAATGAAGGGCAAAAAAAAGCCGCGCTATTGAGGCGCGGCTTGTAAGGTCCCTGGACCAGGGAATCAGTACATCAGTCGAGGGAGCCCTCGATAACCCAACCGGCCCACCAGGCACTTCCGGCAGTAGTGCCGGGGGCTACGGCGCCGACATAGTTGTTGTTCTCAAAAGAGAACCCCGATCCATTGGCTACGGCTGTAATCGCAGGTACCGTAACGGTGGCTGCCGCATCCGTCAGGGCGTAGGCTGCATCAACGGTCACACTGTTGCCGCCGGAGTTCAGGAAGGAGTCTGCCTCGCGCTTGTCGTAGAAGCCATCCTTACAGTCTCCCAGTGTGTTGGTGAGCGCGACGAAGGAGCGCACGATCACCGATCCATCGCCATTGACGTTGGCATCATCGATACGGATACAACCGGTATCGAAGCCCTCGACTGCGGTGTTGTAGATCGTCACGTTAACGGCTCCGCGCAAGCGCATCCCCGGCTGTTGGCCGGCGGTGGATGTTGCAGAGTTGTTAACCGCACTGCCGAGAATCAGGATATTCGCCAGCACCGCTTCAGTCTCCGGAGCAAACTCGGCGTCGCTGGAGTTTGCCTCGATACCACGCGGATCATTGCTACCTGTGGGAAAGGCCTTTTCAGGGTCCTTGCGCACGATTGCGAACTGGATATTGCCCTTGTATCCCTCATCGAAGTCGATGTCATCGTCATCGTTGTTGGTCAGCACCGCATGCTTCACGTTGACGGTGCCACCGAACCACT
>JANNXP010000147.1:0-9027 GCA_031409615.1 Haliea sp.
ACCAGGGTCCGGTGCGGCAAACCAGGCGCACATAGAGGCACTGGGCTTTGAAATCCAGGGCGCGAAAATTGTCCAGGGTGGCGCGTTCGGAGCGGGTCAGGATGTCGTCGTACTGTGCCTGCACGGTGTCGCACAGGCGCATAAAATTATCCCGGTAGTAATACTGAGAAAGCGCAATAGTGTCCGGACCTGCCATAACTGCCTATGGTAGCTGATCGAGTATTAGAAGTAGTAATAGGGTGCCATCTCTGGTTAACCCAATTCTCCTGGATTGTCATGGCCGTTATCGAAGGCCAATGTAGTTGATGCACTCCAAACGCGCACCATCGCCAAGACCTATATGACCCTGAAACAGGCGGCGATATTCGTCGTTTAACAGGGTGGAGCCAAGGTAACAAGGAGTGGTTGTTATCTGAGCTAGCAAGTGACCCTCAGTACCTGTGAGGCTGCTGCACTAGAGTACGGTGATAAAACCAACGCCACATGTATTGGGATGGTGGAACCCGATTAGCTACCGCCCGGGGGTGCGATGGCCAGGGGCGGAAACGCCGCAAAAATTACCGTGGCCGCCTCATTGTAGTTACCCTGGTCCTCGCTCTGGTTGCCCTTGAGACGCGACTGAGTCACGCCGCGCCACACGGACTTGTGCAGCTTGGGGTCAATCATGTCCACGATGAAGGTGCCCTGCGTATAGTTTTGTACCGACACCTCTGATTGCAGCGGGCCGCAACTCCAGCAGCTGTAGGCACTGTAGCGGTTGTAATAGCCGTACCCGCCAAATCCGCCGAAGGCGGGAGATCCCCAGGTGCGCACATCGATCTTCTCCTGGGTGACCAGATGCCAGCTCAATAACAGATCAGCCGCGGCCGCATCCGTCACCATCTCGAAGCCACGGTTGGTCAGCGCGTAAGACAGCGCTGTGTTGATGCGGTCGCGCTGCATATCGCTCAGTTGCAGCGGGTTGTCGCCGATGACCTGGCCGGACTCACTGTAGAAGGCGATTTTTTTCACTACGGCGAAGTTGTAATCCGCCTTGTAGTCGACGATCGGCTGGGGCGGACCGCTGACGCAGGCTGCCACCAGGATGCTGACCCCCAGTAGGGTGAGGATGCGTAGGGTGCCCCGGGATGGATTGATCATCAGTGTTGCCCTCAGGAGCGGAACCAGGTCGTCCCGGCGATCGTTTCAGTGTAACCACATTTCCGTCTGCTGGGCACGGTGTTGATCATTCAGGCGTGCACAATTGCTGGACAAGCCTGAGTTGTTCCTGATGTTGATGAGGGGCACTGGCAAACTGCGCCAAGTGCTGGTTCCGCGCCTCCATCCAGCTGCGATAGCGCGCTGGTAGTGTGGCAGTGAGCTGCGCCTCCAGCGCGGCGATGGGCAGTAGCTGGTGGTGGTGCCGTTCTATCGTGGCGGTGCGCGCCTGCAATAGCGCACCACCGTCGCCGCCGGCCACCTCGCTCAGCAAAATTTCCAGATCGCGATTGTGCGCCTGGTAATCGCCGCCCAGCCAGCGCTCGGTCTGGTGGTTGATGGCAGACAGTGCGGCTGCCGTCGCGCTGCGGCTGACGCGAGGATACTGTCCCGGCGCGGGGGTGACCAGCCAGAATGCGTGGTACTCATCGCTGCCCAGGGTGGCATTGAAAATCAGCGCGGGCAGTTGCTCCCGCCGCCGTCGCCAGGCTTCCGCCAGGATATCCGCGAGGGCGTCGTTAGTGCTGCCGCGCAGCTGCGTGATACACGCCGGGGCGAGGCGCAGGTACTCCAGTTCCAATAGCAGTCGCTGCGACGGTTTGGCCATCCGGCCCAGGCTGCTGTTGCGTTTGAGCACCGTGGCCTGCACGGCGCAACCGCTCAGGGCCAGAAAATCGAGCCTATCCAGACTGTCCGCAGGGAAGTCCAACTGCATCTCACTTGGCGCGGGAGGTGGCGCGGGTGGGGGTGCGGAAGGTGGTGCGGGTGGTGGTGCGGGTGGTGGTGCGGGAGGTGGCGCTAGTGAGGTGGTTGCAGTGGCCGCAATGGCAATCTCTAACGCCGCGCCCAGTGTCCTCAGGTACGTCTCAAAAGCCGCGTCAGGCCCCTTGGGCTGGCAGCCCGCCAGCAGGGCGAGCAGCGCACAGCACAGGAGTCGCCGACCGAACCCCGGTGAGTGTGGACTGTCACGCCGGGACCGCATAAACCAGACTCTCCAGAGGACTGCCCCTTTATAGCGCAGGCGGCGTGGAGATGCGGCATCAATTGCAGCCGTTTAGCACCGCGCCGTCATTTGGTGGCCACGCGGCGCGCAGGTCCCGTACCTTGTCAGGCCACCTTGGCGCTGGCTCGCGTGTACCAGCTCTTCAGATGCGGGCAATGTTCTGGGACGGACTCTTTGATCCAGGCCAGAAAATCAATCGTGACCAGCAGATCGATATCAGCGACGGTGAAGTTATCGCCAGCCACCCAGGTGGACGTGGCCAAATGGGCGTCCAGCTCAGGCAGGATGTGACGCACTTGCAGTAAGCCGCGTTCGACCAGCTCAGGTATTTGCGGTGTATCGAGCGTCCCGGGCAGCGCACGGTTGACGAACGATTTGCCCCTGTTTCTCAGTGCGCTGGCGATGGCCATCATCAGGCCGTGAAACAGTTTATGGCACCAGCTGACCACCTGGGCCCGCTCCACAGCGGTGGTGCCCATGAGCGGTGGCGCGGGGTGCAATTGCTCCAGATACGTGTACATGCCGATCACCTCGGTCAGCACGGTGCCGTCGTCGAGCACCAGGGCGGGGACGGTACAGGCCGGGTTGATCGCACGGTAGGCGTCGGTGAGTTGCCCGGCGACCAGCATGTCGACCTGTTGGGTTTCGAGCACGATACCCTTAAGTTTGAGATACAGGGCAAGCCGCCGCGGGTTGGGGGCGGGGTCATACGTATACAATTTCATGCTGCGCGCATTCCTTGTTGCTATTGGTGTTCCTGCCGGGGAGGTTCAGGCCAGGCCCCGGGCCGAGGTCGCACCAGTGTGTCGCGCTTTGTTATCCCCGGCAATAGTTGTAATCGCTACGTTTTCCCGCCACCCATAAGTGGCTATAATGCGCGCCTCACCAAGAGAGGAAACCAACGTGACGAATCGTATAGCTTTCAGTTTTCTGGCTGCCCTGCTGGCCTGTAGTGCGTGGGCTGTGGACTTGACCGATGCCCAGCGCGCCGCAATCGAAGAGCGCATCAAGCCAGTTGGCACATCCTGTATGGCCGGTGACAGCAGCTGTGGTGGAGCTGCTGTGGCCGCCGCCGGTGGTGCGCCACGCTCCGGTGAAGAGGTGTTTAATGCGGCTTGCATGGCCTGCCATAGCACCGGCGCGGCTGGCGCACCCAAAGTTGGCGATACCGCAGCCTGGGGTCCGCGTATCGCCAAGGGTACGGAGGTTCTTTACGCCAGTTTCGTCAACGGCGTTCCCGGGACCGCGATGGTCGCCAAGGGCGGCTGTGTGAGTTGTTCCGAGGAGGAGTTTAACGCGGCGGTTGATTACATGGTGGCGGGCAGCCAATAGGCGCCTAAGGAACACTGGCGCCGCCTCGCGAAACAGTGACGGCTCAGGCAAACAGGCCTTTAAGTCCCGCCAGTGTGTCCTGCGCGCGCTCCTCATTGGCCTCCTGCGTGTCCTGCCCACCGCCCTGCCATTGCAGGTCGTCCTGCGGCAGCTCGGCAATAAAGCGGCTGGGTTCGCACTTGATCACTTCCCCGAACTGGCGTCGCTTGAGTGCCATGGTCATGCACAGTGTCTCGCGGGCGCGTGTAATGCCAACGTAGGCCAGTCGGCGCTCTTCCTCAATGTTGCCTTCCTCCACACTCACCCGATGTGGCAGCAGATTTTCTTCCATACCGATAATGTAGACGTGCGGGAACTCCAGTCCCTTGGAGGCGTGCAGCGTCATCAATTGCACACTCTCGGGTCCTTTGTCCTCCTCGTCCTGCTGCTCCAACAGGTCGCGCAGAATCAGACGTGAGATCGCTTCTTCCAATGCAACCTGCTCTTTGGACATCACGCGCTGCAGTGCGTCGACCAAGAAATGCACGTTGCCCATGCGGCGTTCGGCCACCTCCGCGCTGGAGCTGAGTTGCTCGAGCCAATCCGCGTAATCAATGTCGCGCAGCATCTGACGCACGCCGTCTATACTATTATCGCCGGTGCAATTGCGACGCACGCCGTCCATCCAGGCACGAAACTCGCGCAGGCGCTTTAGTCCGCCGTCGGACACCAGCTCTGCATCGATGTGGGCACAGGCCTGGGTCAGGCTACAATGATTGGCAATGGCGCAATTGCCCAGCGCTTCCAATGTCGAAGTGCCGAGTTTGCGTCGCGGTACATTCGCGATTCGCAGGAACGCATTGTCGTCATCCTCATTCACGATCAGCCGCAGGTAGGCCATGATGTCTTTGACCTCATTGCGGGCGAAGAACGAGGTGCCGCCGCTCAGATGGTACGGTATCTGGTGCTGTTGCAGCGCCAGTTCAACCAGCCGCGATTGATGGTTGCCCCGGTACAGGATGGCGTAGTCACCAAAGCGGGTACGTTTGCGTAATTGGTGGTCGAGGATTTCTGCTACTACCTGGTCTGCCTCGTGCTGTTCGTCGGTGCAACGAATGACGCGCAGTGGATCGCCATAGCCCAGCTCGCACCAAAGCTGTTTTTCAAACACGTGGGCGTTATTGGTGATCAGGGTATTGGCGGCCTTTAGGATGCGCGCAGTTGAGCGATAGTTTTGCTCCAGCTTGACCACTTTGAGGCCAGGAAAATCCTCCTGCAACTGCACCAGATTTTCCGGTCTGGCACCGCGCCATGCATAGATAGACTGGTCGTCGTCACCGACCACCGTGAGTCCGCCGCGCAAGCCGATTAGCTGTTTCACCAACAGGTACTGACTGGAGTTGGTGTCCTGATACTCATCGACTAACAGGTAGTGAATCTGATTCTGCCACTTTTGTAGAACGGCCGCAGAGTGCTGGAAAAGTATGGTGGGGAGCAGGATCAGGTCGTCAAAATCCAGGGCGTTGTACGCTTTCAGTGCGCGCTTGTAGCGCAGGTAGGCTTGTGCGCAGAGGATATCCGCGGGACTGGTGGCCGTCGCCAGGGCCTGTTCGGGTAGCACGCGGTCATTTTTCCAGCGGGAGATGCGTTGCGCGATAATAGCCGCCTGGTCACCCTCAGCGCCGTGTTCCTGAATCAGCAGATCGCGGATCAGGGTGCGAGTATCCTCAGCGTCAAAGATCGAGAAGCCCGATTTAAGTCCCAGCTCCTTGCGCTCAGCGCGGATGATCTTCAGTCCCAACTGGTGAAAGGTGCTTACCGTAATCCCATCCGCTGCTGCGCCGCGCAGCAGTTTACCCACGCGCTCCTTCATTTCGCGGGCGGCCTTGTTGGTGAACGTCACGGCTGCGATGTGACTGGCCTTGATACCGCAGGTATTTACCAACCAGGCAACTTTCTCGGTGATAACACTGGTCTTGCCGCTGCCTGCTCCTGCCAGTACCAGCAGGGGCCCGTCGATGTAGCGCACCGCTTCGCGTTGGCGGGGATTGAGTTGTGACACGCCGTCAGCCTCTATTCATAGGTGCACAGGTAGGCGGTCTCCTGAGTCACCTTGAGCTGAAATTTTTCGTTGGCTGCCACGATAAAATGGTCTCCGGCGTTGTAGGTTTTCCAGTCGCTGGCGCCGGGCAATTTAACCGTAAGAGCACCGCTGACGACTGTCATCGTCTCTCTTTGGCTGGTGCCGAACTCGAATTCGCCGACGGCCATCACGCCGACGGTGGCGGGCATTGTTGCTGTTTGGAAGGCGATGGAGGCTACCTTGCCGTCGAAGTACTGGTTAATGTTAAACATGAGGGTTCCTTAATGAATAAAAAAAGGCTGGCATCTCTGCCAGCCTTGCGATGTCGAGTGTGGTGCTCAGCGCTGGTTAACGAACCCCGCCGCGGGCCATGCCTTCGGAGGTAAAGTAGTTATCCTTTTGCGTGGTGCCGTTTTTGAACTTCCCGGGTATCGGTTTCGTAATATTGTAAATATTCTGCAGCAGGTCATAGGCGCCGAAGGCTGAGCCGAAGGATGACTTGCGGTCATACAGGTCGGCCCCGTAAAGATACTGCAGGCGCCACAGCTGGTCGCGGCCGTCATACATTTCTCCCGCTACGGCCCCCCAGGTGTCCTCGTCGAGGTAAAAGGTACGTCGACTGTACAGGTGGCGACTGCCTTCCTTCAAATTGGAGTCCACAACCCAGACGCGGCGTTTTTCCCAACGGATTTTGTCCGGGTCGAGAAACTTCTCCCCCAGTAAATCCTCAACTTTGGTCTGGAATATCATGTCGTAGTTCGAGGCGGGAACAATGATCTCCTTCTTGCCCACCAGGGTCCAATCGAAGCGCTCCGGCGAGCCGTTGTAGATAAACGCGTCATCGTAGGTAGAAGTGCCCGCAACCCCGGGGTTGGGGGTGTCGAACGATACCGCCGGCGCCAGGCGCACGCGGCGCTGGCCTACCAGATACTGCCATGCCTTGCGGCCCTTACCTTTGGTGTAGTCGGCACCCGGCTCATGAACCAGCAGGATCTCACCAGCCCGACGGGCCGGCGCGTCATAGTTGATGCGCAGCTTGGTCCAGGGTGTTTCGCCAACCACTTGGTCGGGGTTTGCAAACATGGGCAATACGGAGGTGGAGGAGCCAGTGGTCGACAAAACCGGTTTACCGTTGGCGCCAACATAGTAGACGTCGGTCTCCAGGGTGCTCGGTTCGCCGTAGCGAATCATGTGGTTCCATATGGCCTCCAGCCCCGTTTGCGGAATCGGGAAGGGCACGCCCGGCAGGTTGCCATCAATTTTTTGACCGCCCTCGGCCAGGGTAGCACCGGTAGCGTTCTTCGCTGTGTTGGCGTTGTACCAGTCTGGCCGCACGGTGCCACGGTGGCTGGGGTAGACATGTATCTTGAACCCGTCAGCACCGTATTTTTCGAACATACCTTGCGTGCCCAAGGTGAGCTGCTCGCTATACTGCTTCCAGTTGCTGGCATCGATGGTGTAGAGGGGTTTTTCGTCCGCAAAGGGGTTGATGTAGTTGTCGGAGCCCGCCACAAAACCTGCTGGCACGGGCGTGCCACTTGGGTTCCATGCCGGAATACTGCCGTCGGCATTCCCGGCCATTTCGGCGCCCGTGGGGGTCAGATCCTTACCCAGTCGCGCGACTTGATCCGGGGACACCGCCGCCAGGGCACCGGATGTTGCAAGTGAAGAAAGACAGATGGCTGCCAGGGTCGCTTTAAGTTTCATTATTATTGCTCCAATTCGCTTTACCAAGATACTTGGCTGAGAGTAGTTCAGTCCGCTGGAAATATCTACCGCTTTTAATGGGGGGCCAGTGCATACAATGGGGACAAGGGCTGGTCAGGCCACTCGGGTGTCTGCTACCTCCGGGTCAAAGGTGATATGCAGCTCCTTCATGGCGTTGACGAAGAATGACCGGACGAACTTGGGTTCACCCTGCAGCGCGGGGTGGCGCAGGCGCGGGATGAGTTCCTCGAACATGATGTTCAGTTCCAGACGCGCCAGGTGGGAGCCGATACAGAAATGCTGGCCGATACCAAAGGAGCGCAGTTGATTGTAGAGGTCAGGCATCCGCTCCGCACGGGTCACGTCAAACGCCATGGCGTCCTCGCCAAACACGGCTTCGTCATGGTTGGCGGCGTGATAGTGCAACAGCACCTTGTCGCCTTTCCTGATCTGCTGACCCCCCAGCTCAGTATCTTCTGTGGCGGTGCGGCGCATGGAGATAAAGGCGGTGTTGTAGCGCAGTATCTCCTCGCAGGCGTTGCCGATCTTGTCCGGATTATCTACCAGATACTGCAGCTGGTCAGGGTGTTCCAGCAGCAGGCGCATGCCCTGGGCGATCACGGTGCGGGTGGATTCATTGCCCCCCACCAGGATCAGTATGAACATCCAGCCAAACATGTCCTCGGAGATCGGCCCGCCGTCCAGCTCTGCGTCCAGTAGGGCGCCGGTGATATTGTCCATGGGCGACTCGCGGTGCTGGGCCGCCAGGTTGAGGGCGTACTGGATAACGTCCAACGACGCCAGCTGGCCTTCCAATTCGGAAATGGACATATCCGGGTCATCGGCGAAGATCATGGTATTGGTCCATTCGAAGAATTTCTTGCGGTCTTCCAGTGGCACGCCCAACAGTTCCAGAATGGCGATCAACGGCAGTTCCGCTGCCACTTCTTCTACGAACTCGCACGCGCCCTTGTGCGCCACCGCATCAATGATGTGGCGGGCGTGTTCGCGGAACCGGGGCGCATAGGATTCCACGCGCTTGGGGGTGAAGGCGTTGCGCACGATGCGGCGCACTTTCTGGTGTTTAGGCGGGTCCATGTTGATGATGGTGTGGCTGTGGATACCGTCTACCATCGCCTGGTCGTATTCCATGGGAAACGCGGAGCGGGCTGCAGACGAGAACAGCTTCGGATTTTTTGAGACGTAGTCCATCTCCGCCACCCGGGTCACGGCCCAGTAGGGGACTCCGGTGATGGGATCCTCCAGTTTCACCGCCGGTCCCGCTGCGCGGATTTCGCGCAGTTTGTTGTACGGCATGCCCTCGGCATAGGTGCTCGGGTCGAGCAGGTTGGCGAAGGGGCATGGGCTCATGGGTGTCTCCGATGATCGCAAAAAATGTTCGCAACGACAGTCTGTCTGCCGCAGCCAAAAAAAACGTATAGAGGCATTTCTGGAGGAGTCTGGCACATCGGACAACCCTGTTAAAGCCTGCGTACTCGCGAACAGCTCGCGGTTCAATCTGGTGAGCTATTACTGCGAAAGGCCAGTGCCTCATTGATGTGCGCCATACCAATCGTTTCGCTCGCCTCGAGGTCGGCGATAGTGCGTGCCACCCGGAGTGTGCGATGCAGGCCCCTGCCGGACAGGTACATTTTTTTGGCGGCGGACTCCAGGCCTATCCTCTCTTTGTCTCCAAGTAAGCAAACACTTGCCAATCTTTCGGGGG
>JANNXP010000148.1:0-4439 GCA_031409615.1 Haliea sp.
GCCAGTCGCCCGGACCCGGCACACGGTCGAAAAATGTCCGGAAACCACCATCGGCCAGAACCTGCCCCGGGCACCACAACATCCAAGCGCAATTGCCATACCCGGTACCTGCAAGCACCCCCAGCTTCATCGACTCAGAAAAACAACTCACGCAATTTGACACCAGGCTCAGCAGCACGCATAAACGCCTCGCCTACGAGAAACGCCTGCACGTTGGCAGTGCGCATCAACGCCACATCCTCAACAGTGTGGATACCACTCTCGGTAATCACCAGTCGGTCGGCAGGAATATGCGGCAACAGATCGAGGGTTGTTGCGAGGCGCATGTCAAAACTGTGCAAATCGCGGTTATTGATGCCGATCAAGTAGGCTGGCAGCTCGAGGGCACGCTCCAACTCCGCACGATCATGCACTTCCACCAAGACATCCAGCCCCATTTCAGTCGCCGTCTGTGTCAACTCGCGCAGCTGCCCATCGGCCAACGCAGCGACAATCAACAGCACCGCGTCCGCGCCAATGGCTCTGGCTTCCACCACCTGATAGGAGTCGATGGTGAAGTCTTTGCGCAGTACGGGCAGTTCACAGGCTGACCGAGCCTGTACAAGATACGCATCGCAGCCCTGGAAAAAATCCTGGTCTGTTAGAACGGAAAGACAACTGGCACCGCCATCGCGATAGCTCAGCGCAATCTGCGCTGGTTGGAAATCCTCGCGAATGACGCCTTTACTGGGAGAGGCCTTCTTGATTTCTGCAATAACAGCGGGCCCTCCGGCGGCCACTCGTTGCTGCAAGGCCTTGGCGAACCCGCGTGGCGCACTCTGCTCCTGGATACGACCTTCCAGACTGGCCAGGGAATGTACCGCATGGCGCGCGGCCACTTCCTCGGCCTTGCGCGCCAATATCTTGCGCAAAATAGTGGGAGGGCGCACCGTCATCACCTCACCCTTGGGCGCGCATCAACTGCGTGAAATCAATAAAATGCGTGAGCTTTTCCGCCGCCAGACCGCTGGCCAAGGCATCTTCGGCCATCGCCACGCCATCCGCCAGGGTGGCTGCGATACCGCTGATATAAATCGTGGCGCCGGCATTGAGCGCCAGCATGGCGGCGGCCTTTTGCGCTGGCTCGTCATCGGCACCGGCCAAAGCTCTGCGTATCAGATCCGCAGACGCTGCCGCACCGTTGACGGACAGCCCATCCAGACTATGCCGCTGCAGTGAAAAATCTTCAGGGCTGATGTGGTAGGTTTCGATATCACCATTACACAATTCCGTTACCTGCGTGCGGGCCGCAATCGATACTTCATCGAGGCCGTCATCCGAATGCACGATCATCGCGTGTTCGGACCCAAGTACCTTGAGTACTTCTGCCAGGGGCTGACACAGGTCGGCTGCGAACACGCCGATGACTTGTCGCTTGACTCCGGCAGGATTGGTCAATGGCCCCAGAATATTGAAGAGCGTGCGCATACCCAGTTCCCGGCGCGGACCAATGGCGTAACGCATGGCGCTGTGGTGTGCCGGAGCGAACATGAATCCGACCCCCACCTCCGTGATCGCGCGCGCCACCTGCTCGGGAGTCAGGTCCAGGGGCACCCCCAGGTACTCCAGCACATCGGAGCTGCCGCTGCTGCTGGAGACGGAACGATTGCCGTGTTTGGCTACTTTCGCACCGGCAGCGGCGGCCACAAAACTGGCGCCGGTCGACACATTGAATAAATTGGCGCCGTCGCCACCCGTCCCGACCAGATCGACCAGATGGGGTTCGCTCACCATCACCGGGGTGGCCAGCTCACGCATGACCTGCGCCGCGCCGGCGATCTCGTCGGTTGTCTCCCCTTTCATACGCAGCGCAATGAGTAGGCCGCCTATTTGCGCATCAGTGGCATCGCCCGACATCACCTGGTGCATCACTGCCTGCATTTCTTGTCGGCTGAGATTGCCACGCTCCACGACTTTGGCCAGAGCCTGCTGAATATTCATCCTACCCCCTACTGTTTCAGAAAATTGCGCAACAGATCATGCCCGTGCGCCGTGAGTATAGATTCCGGATGAAACTGCACGCCTTCGACTGCCATCTCCCGGTGACGCAGCCCCATGATTTCATCCATCTCGCCGGCTTCGGTCTGCGTCCAGGCGGTAATCTCCAGACAATCCGGCAAGCTGTCCTTCTCCACCACCAGACTGTGGTAGCGCGTCGCCTCGAAGGGTCGAGTGAGATCGCGAAATACGCCTTTTCCGTCATGATATATCGCAGAGGTTTTGCCATGCATCACCTTGCGTGCCCGCACCACCTTGCCGCCGAACACTTGCCCAATGCTCTGGTGGCCCAGGCAAATGCCCAGCAGTGGCACCACCCCGGCGTACTGGCGGATCACCTCCATGGAAATACCGGCCTCATTCGGCGTACACGGTCCCGGTGAGATGACAATCTTCTGTGGCGACAGCGACGCAATATCACCGACTGCGATCTCATCGTTGCGCACCACCAGCACCTCGGCGCCCAGCTCACCCAGGTACTGCACGACGTTGTAGGTGAAGGAGTCGTAATTATCGATCATCAGCTGCATGTTCACTACCTCCCGCCAGCACCAAGGACGCCGCCCTGAACATCGCTCTGGCCTTGTTGTGCGTCTCCTTCCACTCCAGTGCTGGTACAGAATCGGCGACCACACCGCCGCCGGCCTGCACATAGAGTTTGCCGTCCTTGATCACCGCGGTGCGAATGGCGATAGCGGTGTCCATATCACCGGCCCAGGAGATATAGCCTACCGCGCCGCCGTACACGCCGCGTTTGACCGGCTCCAGTTCGTCAATAATTTCCATGGCGCGAATTTTGGGTGCACCGCTCAGTGTGCCCGCCGGTAGCGTGGCTCGCAGCACGTCAAAGGCTGTCTTACCGGATTTCAGTTTAGCGGTAACGTTGGACACAATATGCATAACGTGGGAGTAACGCTCCACCAGCATTTTGTCGGTCAGCTCCACCGAACCAATCTCAGCGATGCGACCCACGTCGTTGCGCCCCAAGTCAATCAGCATCAGGTGTTCAGCGATTTCCTTGGGATCGGCCAGCAGCTCCGCCTCCATGGCATTGTCTTCCTCCTGGGTGTGCCCCCGCCGCCGTGTACCGGCAATGGGGCGCACCGTCACCACCCCTTTTTCCAGCCGGGCCAGGATTTCCGGCGAAGAGCCCACGATGTGGAAGTCCTCCAGATCCAGATAGTACATATAAGGCGACGGATTGAGATTGCGCAGGGCCCGATAGAGGTTCAGCGGCGGCGCCGCAAAGGGAATACTCATGCGCTGCGAGGGCACCACCTGCATGACATCGCCGGCCAACACATACTCCTTAACCTTCGCCACGCTGGCCTCGTACATCTCCTGCGTAAAGTCAGAGTGCGCCTGCTGCTCCAGCACCGCACTGTCCGCCGCCGCCAATAGCACTTCCGGCAGGGGACGCATGGGCTCGCGCAAACGTTCTACCAATGCCGCCAAACGCGCGTGGGCGAATTCCAGAGCACCATCAAGTGCAGGATCCGCGTTCACAATCAGGCGCAGGGTGCCCGCGAGATTGTCGAACACCAGGACTTCCTCCGACACCATCAGCAAGATATCCGGCGTGCCCAGACTGTCTGGCGGCGTCCCCGCCTGCAGGCGCGGCTCGACATAGCGCACCGTGTCGTAGCCAAAATAACCCACCAGACCGCCGTGAAAGACCGGTAGATCATGCCGCGGTGCAGTGCGGTAGCGCTGCGCAAACGCCTCGGCGAACGCGAGCGGATCAAGCACTTCCTCGCACTCGTGCAACTGCCCATCCACCCAGATCTCTACGCGCTGGCCGAAGACCTTGAGAATCGTGCGACACGGAAGCCCAATAATGGAGTAACGACCCCATTTCTCACCGCCGTGCACCGACTCAAAGAAATAGGAATAGGGGCCTTCGGCCAACTTGCGGTAGGCGCTGAGGGGAGTTTCGAGATCGGCCAGCACTTCGCGGCTGACCGGTATACGGTTGTAGTCTTGTGCTGCCAGTGCAGCAAAGTCCTGCTGTTTCATGGGATGTCCTCGGAGAAATACGGTACGTAATCAGGTCGCGATGAAGCCCTGGCTACCATCGCCAGCGGATGGCCTCGCACATCGACAGCAGGCCGATGCTGATACGTATTGCTGTTTTCACAGCGTTCTCCAGGATAGTGGGACGCCTATTGTACAGATAGGCCGTAGCTTGGCCAACCGGCCTGACGGGTCAATGCTGTGAAAAAGCTTACTCTACGGCGGTGCTGGCCTTTCTGTTGGATCGTTGTCGTTTGGTAGTCGGTTTTGGTAAGGGCTTTTGTCGCGCTTTAGTCGGTTTCGGTAAGAGCTTTTGTCGCGTTTTAGCCGGCGTCGGTAGGCATGGGGGGCTGTGCGCTCAAAAAGAGAGGGCATTCGCGCTCAGCCCC
>JANNXP010000149.1:0-4331 GCA_031409615.1 Haliea sp.
AAACCAACCCCACCACACCCAAACACTGCACCTGTGTGAACTCAAACAACGGTCGGAGCTTAAATTCAACGCGCGATAAGAGGCGTCGGTAGGCATGGGGGGCTGAGCGCGAATGCCCTCTCTTTTTGAGCGAGCAGGCTATAGCAACAGACCACACCCAAACGACGGGGGATCAAGCAGACATCTTCCGCAACTCCACCCGCATTTGCTCAATGACTTTGGCATAATCCGGCTGACCGAAAATCGCAGAACCCGCAACAAACGTATCAGCACCTGCCGCCGCGATCTCAGCGATGTTGTTGGGGGTGACACCGCCGTCAACCTCCAGGCGAATATCGAAGCCCGACGCATCGATCATGGCGCGCGCCTCGCGCAGTTTGGCCAGCGTGGAGGGAATAAAAGACTGGCCGCCAAACCCCGGATTGACCGACATCAGCAACACCATATCGACCTTATCGAGCACATAGCGCAAAACATCCAGGCCCAGGTGTGGATTGAATACCAGCCCCGCTTTGCAACCGGCGTCGCGGATCAGCTGCAAGGAGCGGTCGACATGGGTGGAAGCATCGGGATGGAAGGTAATGTAGCTGGCGCCGGCCGCCGCAAAATCGCCGATGAGTTGATCCACCGGACTCACCATCAAATGCACGTCGATATCCGCAGTGATGCCATACTTGCGCAGGGCCGTACAGACCAGCGGCCCGATGGTGAGATTCGGTACATAGTGATTGTCCATGACATCGAAATGGACGATGTCGGCCCCCGCAGCGAGCACTGCGTCGACCTCTTCGCCCAAGCGGGCGAAATCGGCAGAGAGAATGGAAGGGGCTATCAGGTATTCGGCCATGGTGGACTCCGCACAGTATTCAGGGTGCCAGTCTAACGACTAAACGCCGACGGCACACGGGGTCATGCTACCCCGACTATTAACCTCGTACTCGGGCAAGCGCTTTCACCCTGGCATCGAGCTCCTGCAGCCGCTCGGGTGTACCCACATCCTGCCACTCCCCCAGATGCCGCTCGCCGCCCAATCGGCCCTGGCCTATCGCCGCATCCAACAATGGCCGCAGCGGCATGTTACCCACAGGCATACCTGCGAAAAAGATCGTCGTAAACACCCCAACACCCGCGTAAGTCCAGCCCACCGCAGCAGGCACCAGCACGGTGATCCAGCCATTGTCATCCAACTGAAAATCACCGGCGGGATGCTGTGGCGGGTTGCCTACCATAACCAGATGGGCAGTTTCATCCGGCCTGAGGGCATAGGCTGCCAACCGCTCGAACGGGTAGTCGCTCCAGATATCGCCGTTGACCACCAGAAATGGCGCCGCGCCGAGCAGCGGCAGAGCCTGGATAATGCCACCGGCGGTTTCCAGTGGCACCTCCTCCTGCGAGTAGGCAATGCTCACCCCCCATGCGCTGCCGTCGCCGCAGTAGTCCATGATCTGTGCCCCGAGGTGGGAAACGTTGATCACCAGCTCACCAAACCCGGCTGACGCCAGGCGCCGAATATGGTGCTCAATCAGGGGCATGCCCGCCACACGCAGTAGTGGCTTGGGCGTGTGATTAGTCAGTGGCCGCATGCGCTGCCCCACTCCCGCCGCCAGTATCATGGCCTTCACCGTTTTTTACTCCAGTCCTGTTGCGCGATTAACGGCGCCAGGCGCAGCGCGAACAAGGTGCGGAAGCGGGCGAATGCGGGCTGTTCTGCCGCGTATTTATCGACGATCTCCTGCACGTAGTGCAGTACCAGCGGCAGATCCTCCAGATAGGCGGACTTGCCATCGCGCAAATAGAGACGCGCAAATGTGCCCAATACCTTGATATGTCGCTGCAGGCCCATCCAGTCAAACCAGCGCAGGAATAACGCCTCATCCGCAGCGCCTAACAAACCGCGCGCGCGCAACAAGTCGCGATAGATCAGCGCCCATTCCTGCACCTGCGCCACCGGCCACTGGATATAACAATCACGCAGCAGGGACACCAGGTCATAGGTGACCGGCCCCACGACTGCATCCTGAAAATCGATCACCGCCAATTCGTTATGGCTACCCAGCATCAGGTTGCGGCTGTGAAAGTCCCGGTGCACCAGCACCCGCGGTTGTTGCAGGGCGCTGTCGATGAGTTGCGCAAAAAAATCGTGCAACACGGACTGTTCTGCCGCCTGCGGCACGTACCCCAACAGGCCCTGCACAAACCACTCCTGAAAGCGACCCAGCTCTTCACTCAACAGGGTCTGGTCGTATGCGCCCAGGCCAGCGCGGTCACACTCCACCGCCGCCATTTTTAGCAGCACTTCAAATGCGCGGCGGTAGTAGCCATCCGCCGCCGCAGGCTGGAGCGCCGGCAGTAGCAATCGATCACCGAGATCCTCCAACAACAGAAAACCGCGGCCCAGGTCCGCACCCAGCAGAGCGGGTACCTTCACGCCCGCATCCGCCAACAGTGCCGCCACCTGCACAAAGGCTTCGTTCTTCTCGGTCAGCGGCGGTGCCTCCACCACCACATAGCTATGCGTGGCGTGGACCAAGCGAAAATAACGGCGCGAGCTGGCATCTCCCGCCACCACCGACAGGGGCGGCGGCGAATCACTGGCAGCCACGCCCAGAACTGACAAAGCCCACGGTAAAAGTGCTTCCGGTGCAGGGCGCGCTGACACAGTACTCTCCTGATTCAAAATTTGCCGGACAAGGCGCAGGGGATGCTTTAGACTCCGCCTCTCACCCGCCAATATACCCTGAGCTTGATGACACCTGACTGTGCCAGCCCTCATCTTCGCCGCGCGCGTGCCCTGGCGCGACTGGCCACGATCGCGCTGGGATTGACTGTGTCGTGCCCGACCTTGGCACAGGATAGCAACCTCGGGGACTGTGCCGCCAACGAAAAAAATACTTTCGAGACCTGTACTGCGCCGGATGACGCGCTGCTCAACGCCCCGTTTTTTGCCCTGGACTGGGTGCCCCTGGAGGCGGTGCCAGAGGCCTTGCGCGATCGCCAGTGTTTAAATTGTGGCGGGCGCTATATCGACCCCCTGGCCGAGCAAAATACCAGCAAGCCGCCGAACGACACAGATATACAGGCCCATGCCAACAGTACGCGCTTGCAGCACGATGAAGTCATTCTGACGGGCAACGCGACTGCTGTGCAGGGCTACCGCCATATGCGCAGCGACAACGTAGTCATCGATCGCGAGCAGGAGTCGGCCAGCCTGAGCGGCAATGTCACACTGCGCGAACCCAACGTACTGCTGTTGGGCGATCGCGCACAGGTCTACTCCAAAACCGGTGAAGCTATCATTTACAACAACGAATTCGTCTTCCACGAGGAACATCTGCGCGGCACCGCCGATATGCTGCGGCGAGATTCGGACGGCCTGATCCACATTCACAATGGCAACTTCACGTATTGTGCACCCGGCGAAAATGACTGGAATGTGCTGTCCGAGGACATGGAGGTTGATCTGGAGGAGGGGCTGGCCACAGCCCACCACGCGCGGGTCGAGCTGGAGGGTGTGCCTGTTGCCTACATCCCGTGGCTGCGCTTGCCGCTGGATGACCGCCGCCGTACCGGCTTACTGTGGCCGGACTTTGGCAATGACAGCAGCGGCGGCCTGGATATCAGTACGCCCATCTATCTCAACCTGGCCCCCAACTATGACGCCCTGTATGCGCCCCGCTTCATCGAGGAACGCGGTCTGGATCATCAGTTGCAGTTGCGCTACCTGAACCCCTTACTGGGTGAATGGCTCGCTGGTGGCGCCTACCTCAAGGATGATTCGCGCTATCGGGACCAGTCACCGGACGACACCAGCACCGACCGCTGGTTGGGTGTGCTGAAACAGGATGGCTTGTTTCAGGAGCGCTGGCGCTCGCGGGTGGACTACAGCAAGGCCAGCGACGTGGACTATCTGCAGGACCTGGAGACCGCCAACATCAGTGCCCAGCGTACCACCAGTCTGCTGCAGTTGGGGTCTCTCGATTATCTTGGCGACAATTGGCTGACGAATCTGCAAGCCCAGCAATTCCAGTCGCTAGCGAACGACATTGATAAAGACTACGAATCGCTGCCGCAACTCACCACCCAGTACCGCGGCAGCGGCACCCCGTTTGCACTGCAGCCCATTCTCCTCGCCCAGTACTCGAATTTCGGGGCGCAGGAAGAGGTTGTCACCGGACAGCGTTTATACGGCGAAGCCGGTGTGGACTATCCGATGATGTGGCGCTTCGGATCGCTCAAGCCGACGCTGAAATACCGACAACTCAATTACCAATTGAACGACGGGGAGTTTTTTGCCGACAACAGTCTCGGTGGCGGGCAATACTTTAGCGATA
>JANNXP010000150.1:0-2506 GCA_031409615.1 Haliea sp.
CGGCGCCATTTCTTTGCGCACCGTCCTGATTTTGGTGGGCGACTGGTTGCTGGCCGAGTTCCATTGAATTTTGTATGTATTCAGTGCTTTTCGCACTCTTGCTGACCTAAAGATGTGGTGGGCCGCTGGCAAAGAACCAGAACTGGGCAACAACCCCACACTCAAACTGCGGCGCAAAATTCTGCCAGTGAGTAAAACCTTTGACGGCGAGAAATTTTGGACCGTTGAAAACGGCGAAAAATAGCCACGCCGCTGTTTATGGTGATTTGCCTGATTGCGCTCACCGACATGATATTTGCCGTGGACTCCATCCCCGCGATTTTCGCCATCACCAGCGACCCATTCATTGAGTTAACCAGCAACGTCTTTGCCGTTCTGGGTCTCAGAGCCATGTACTTTTTGCTGGCGGCAGTCGCCAACAAGTTTCACCTGCTTAACTACGGCCTGGCCATTATTTTGGTGTTCATTGGCACGAAGATGTGCCTGATCGGCATTTAAAAAATTCCGATGCGAATCGTACTAGGCGCAGTGGTCGGCATATTGACCATCACCATAGTGCTGAGCCTGCGCACGGCAAAGCCTGAGGCGAAAATCTTATAACCGAATCGGCAAAGTCACTTGCCAATTTGAATGGGCCGGGCTGAGCAGGTATGAAAACAGGCGGGGGTTTATCCTGCGTCACAAGGCTTCCCGATGCGCGGCGTTGCGATTAGGCTGATGGTTTGAAGTCTGCAAACCAAACCAAGTCATGGTTTGTATTTACTATGAATTTAATAGCTTGTCGCGCCCGTATTTGTTGCGCTATGGGCATTTTAGGCTCGAAAATACCGGAAATTTGATGTTTCACACCTTTCTGTTCGTGAGTCGGCGGGGGTGCTGCGAATCAACGTCTGAGCCAAGCGAGCCACGACGACGGGCGCTTGCCCACAAGCCCAACTATCGGTTGTCAGCCCCCTGCCGTTAAGGGCAGTCTAAATACGAGGCGTCACGCGCCCGTGTCTTCATAAAACGTGACCAAGTTTCCATCGGGGTCGAGGATGGCGAACTCTTTGGTGCCCCATGGCTTATGTGCCAAAGGGGCATTCGGATGCACCATGGCTTGGCCCGCGCATTGGGCTTCCCCTTGATGGAAGAGTTAAACCGCATGGTGGAGTACGAGACCGCCCTTTGCCATGACTTGCTGCACCGACTCGAAACCCGCTGCAAGCAATGCTTGCCGCTGCTCCGCGACCGACATGTACAAGGCTTCGTTCTTCATACCACCTTCGCCGACAAAATGATCGCACACCAGGTAGGCACCACCTGGCATGAGCACCTTGCGTACTTGCCGATGGAGCTCCTCCGCATGTCGCTTGTGTCGCAATTCGTGAACTGCTTGATTAGTGACAACGCACTCAAAGGACCCGAGACCTGTAGCCCAGTTCTCTTCCTTAAAGCTCCGTTCGATGAAAGTGGCGCGGGTTTGGAGCACGCCGAGCCGAGCTTTCGCTAGATCGTGCATTGGGGCAGAGAAATCCAGCAGCACGTATTCGACATGAACTAACGAGCGCAAGAGATGCTCCGCGAGGAAGCCCGGGCCGGAGCCTAGTTCGAGCACGCGCAGAATCTTGAGGGGAGATGCCGCAATTTGGGACGCGAACTGCGCGAAAAATTCGATTCGCCACGGACGCTTGGACATTGCCGACTGCTCCCACTCACGTGCGTCGCGCGAAAGTCGAAGATCGATGGGGCTTGGTACGTCAGCGGACATTCTTCGCAATCTTACGTAATCTACGCCGCAAAGTAATGCAACATAACAAAGCAAAATTCTTTGAATAAAAAGACATCTCAACCCATCCCACAGAAATAGTCTGCTCCATTAAAAACAACAAAACTCCTGCAACTTTGACTATTGGGTTTGCTTCAATTTCGGAAAAGTTCCCAACCAAAATACCATGTTTTGACTATACCTGTCGTAAAGTGGGATGCCGAAACACTGCTTTTGCTAGTTTGCAGGCGCTTTGGAAGAGACATCAAACCGTCACCCAAACATGCAAGCATTCAGGCATGCCGCCTTTGCCACAGAGCCTTCACCCACCCACCTTTGATCTCTACACCCTCACCGGCACACAAGACACCACGGCTACTTTTGATGAGCATGAAGCGCTTAAAACGATTTTGCGCAATGGCAGCGGGCATTTTGAGATTGCCACGGCATGCGAGGTGCAAACCCGGCATGCGCCGTTTCCGGTTTTCCCCGTCTTTACTGCCAGCATTGGCTCGCGTGACCCGATGGCCCCTGTGGTGGGCTTTTTCGGTGGCATTCATGGCCTAGAGCGGATTGGCTCGCAGGTTGTTCTTGATTACATGCAGTCGCTGCTCTACAGGCTGCCATGGGATGAGCTGCTGTTCAAGCAGCTTGAAAAGATTCGCCTGGTGTTCATGCCCATCGTTAACCCCGGCGGCATGTGGGCGCACAAACGTGCCAACCCGCACGGCGTGGACTTGATGCGCAATGCGCCGCAGC
>JANNXP010000151.1:0-42847 GCA_031409615.1 Haliea sp.
AGAGAACCGCTATTTTATTCTGACTCAGCTGCTCCAAACATTTCTCATTCGAAATCAGCTTATTATTCTTCAAAAAAAAATCCAGCAGCATGAGATTGGAATAAGCGACCCCCTCTTTATTATTAACCACATCACGTTTTCCAAGGTGAAGCGGGCAAAGTAGCTATCGAGATATTCTCAGCGTTTTGTATTCGTCTCCAGAAATCAAGGGTATACCATCTATGGTCACTGTATCACCGGTGACACTGACCACGCCGGATAACGCGCCACCATCCCAGGACCATTTGAGCGTCTCGCCACTAGTGAAAGTGAAGCTTCTTGGGCGTCGAGGGGTCACACTCACAACTATTCTTGCAGGCTGGTCCGGGACATCTTTACCGACAGCAGTCCTGCGATTGTACTTCAGCGGAAAAACAATTTGCCCCGGGTCGTCGATGATGTCGGCATGATTCCATGTAATTCCCATGTTGTAGTGTCCGCGGGGATATTGTGCCTGATTTACTCGGTCTACAGCGAGAAGGGGATAATTGCCCGTGGAATTGGTGATGGCAGGGTGCGCTCTATCAAGGGTCACATCCTGTTCTTTGCTCTCAAAATTGAACAAATCCGGCAGATTTACTCCAGGCTCATGTGTGCCATGGTCGGCTTGCACCCAAACAAAAGCCCCGCCAATTTTGTATTTTTCGACCAGATTGACAAACTCCAATTGAGTACTGCCCTCTACCCCACGACTAAATTGGTCATCGCTGCTGAATGAATGGCGATAGTGAATGCCCTGCACCACTGGATCGATGGCGGCCTGAATAGAGAAATCGATACTATCCCATATCAACCTGTTGCTTTGGCTATCAGGTGGGAAGGTGACATATTGAGCGGGGTCTTTCTGTGCCACCTGCCGGGGCATAATGATGCCGGCCCTGGCAGCGGAATATGCGATGCGGCGACGCCAGGGATCGGGCAAAATCATTGTCTGTATCACTGCACCGGATCCGCCCATGGACGGGCCTTCCAGGACGATGCCCCGGCTACTCGTATCTATCTTGTAGCGATTGACGAGAAAGTCGAGCGTGGCGGCAATTCTTCTGCCTGGGTAAGGCGTTCCATCGCGCCCGAATGTCCACCATTCACGCCAGTCTTGATTATAGGCTTCCGCATCTTGCGCTCTTACTTCAATATCACCGTTGGGTGAGGGCCCGAAGACCTCCATCGAGCCTTGCCCACCACCGGAACCATGCATATGCACAACGATTCTAGGATTCTTCGGAAGTGGATTCTTGCGTGAGTACGCCCACTTGAAATCAACGCCGTGTGGATCGTAATAGGGGTTGGCATGTATAGCCATTACTCCGGCATAAAACACCCACCAAGAGCCCTTCTCAGTTGGTTCCACCGGAGCGAATATCTGCTCAGGCGCAGGATTGCCAACCATCGGGTTATCATCACCGGAACCCTGATGTAGTGCAGGAGGAGGCTGGGGCAGCGGCGGAACGGTAGCGGCAGATGGGGTCTGTTGTGCTGCTGGCGCTTGCGACACAGGCGTCTGTTGCACAGGCTGCGCACCGCTAACATCTCCCTTGGTTGATTCGGCAGCGATTTCGGGGCGACTACCATCAGGCACAGCAGCATCAGTGCTGCCCGGGGCAGTCTCGGCTACGCTACTGCTCCCCTGCCTGATTCGCCTGAACTCATCCCATGACCCCACGTTCTCAACCGCATATCGGGGCCGCGTTGACTCTAATACAGGATCAATCCGAAAGGATACCTCGGCATATACGGACTGTGACAGCAGCAGAAAATGGCCGATCAAGACTAGCCGCCAGTCGCACAACAAATGATTAACGGACTTGATCAATAGGTACCCCTAACAACACACAAAACGTCGCACAACTTTGCGCGACGGCTGACTCGCAAGCATAGCAAGCGAGGCAGGACAATAGAACACTCATTTAGGCGCTCAGCACATTTTTAGCTGGTCAGTAATCTGGAAATGGTTTGTGAGGATATGAACCGGTTAACTTACGCTCGTAAGGATCAGATGGTAGCATTGACGTCGGTGTAGTAGGTGAATGGGTTCACTTCAATGATGCAGCGCACAGGTGAAGGCAATAGCTCCAACAATGGATTCAGACGCCACGGAAGTCTTGGCGGCTACTCGCCAACCGATATCCAGGAAGATGCATCTAAAAGTATTACTGTTCTGCAAGATGCACTGCAGACCGAATTGCCAATCGTCGGGAAAAGTGAATCTACATATACCATAGCCACCACTGGATGTTTTCATCATCTAGCGGGGGGGGGGCTCGTCGTCATTACTGGGCGACCCTATTTTCGCAACTGGAAACTCAATGACATTGCTCGGCAGCAGGGATGTGCTGCAGCAGTGGCCAGTAGCTATGAAGAATACTCGCAGGACCTGTTTAAACAACTTTTCGGTCCCTTTTGCTGCATCATCATCGATACCTCGGCTAACCGGGTCCTCATAGGTATTGACCGACTAGGGCAAGAATCACTCTACTACCGCGCAACTGAGAGGGTATTACATTTTGGCAGCTCCGCCGGCACAGCATTAGCTAGTGGCGAATGTAAATCGACTCTGCTGAACCAAGGGATATATAACTACCTATATTTTCACATGGTACCTTGCCCGGGCTCAGTGTATAGCGGACTCAAAAAGCTACCTGCGGCACACTATGTTGATTATCACAATGGCCAATGTCAGTTAGTGAACTACTGGCTGCCCGTATTCTCAGACTCAACCGAAGGTCGTTCGTTTAAAGAATTGTCTGGGGAATTGCAGGATGTACTGCGAACCTCGGTCAAGCGATGTCAGGTTGACGCCGGAAAAATTGGCTCCTTTCTCAGCGGTGGCCTGGACAGCTCTACGGTAACCGGTGTACTCGCTGAGCTAAGTGAGCAGACGACGGCGGCGTACTCCATCGGATTTGCTGCCGAAGGCTATGACGAAATGGCCTTCGCTCGTATCACTGCACGGCGTTTTGGCGTCGAACTGCATGAGTACTATGTCACTCCTCAGGATGTAGTCGACGCCCTCCCCCTGGTCGCCACAAGCTACGATGAACCTTTTGGTAATTCCTCTGCATTGCCCGCCTACTTCTGCGCCAAAATGGCGGCTGAAAATGGTGTGACCACTTTGCTCGCCGGAGACGGTGGCGACGAGATTTTTGGTGGCAATGAACGGTATATCAAGCAACGCGTCTTCGAACACTACGCCAAGATTCCAGGCGCTATGCGCAGGGGTCTGATAGAACCTCTCTTCAGGGCAATCCCCTCAAGTCTGCCCCTGATATCGAAGGCCAACAGCTATATCGCCCAGGCCAACACACCACTCCCGGACCGGCTACAAAGCTATAATTTCTTGCACCGGCACTCGGCATCAGACATTTTCTCGGATGAATTTTTGGCGGATGTTGATGTGGCAATGCCGCTAGAGCTGCTGCGCTCCATTTATCATCGACCACATGCGGCTTCTGATCTGAATCGAATGCTTTACCTTGACTGGCAGATCACTCTCGCCGATAACGATCTACGCAAGGTGAGCCACATGTGCAGCCTTGCAGGTGTCAATGTCGCCTACCCCCTGCTCGACGATGCATTGGTTGAGTTTGCCTGTCAGGTGCCCAGTAGCTGGAAAATTAGAGGTGGCGATTTACGCCATTTTTTTAAGCAGGCATTAAAAGACTGGCTGCCTCAGGAGACCATAAATAAGAGCAAACAGGGTTTTGGACTTCCTTTTGGGGTTTGGATGCAGACCTACAAACCGCTGCGAGAACTGGCCTACGATAATTTGCTGAAATTGAAATGCAGGGGCTTTATTCGCCCTGAGTTCATCGATAAAGCGATTGAAATGCATCAGAGTGAGCACGCCGCCTACTACGGAGAGCTGGTATGGATCTTTACCGTATTTGAGTTATGGATGGATGGGCACTCCCAAACCCCACTTCAGTAATTTTCTGGACGATCAAGACATGCTATGGCTTATCGTCGCTTTACCCAATCAATAGTCAACTGCGACACCTCATCCTGCCATAGTCTTTGTGAAAACGTATGGTCCGCAGCCAGTACGGTATTGGTGGTGACTGCAGGCTTTGAGGTTGCCGCATTCCAGTCTGCGTTATTGGCGGTCAGTGTCGAAAACTCACGGGCAGTAAGGTCCGCCTCACTGAGTATAATCAAAACGTCGTACTGGAAGCGCTGTAGGCCATCCAGCATATCGCACACAAAAGATCGACGAGTAGCCCCCGAGGATTTTTTTCCCATCAATGCCAGAGAATTTCTGGTAAGTTCCTTGATCGCAGGAACAAGCTTTATCTCCCCAAACAATAAGCGACGCCACTGGTCTATTTTCGAGAGCGACGGGCGGTAGTAGTGTGCGAGCTTCACCTGCGCAGAGTACTCACCATTATGGACCCACGGATTGAGCAGTATCATGCCCGTGACTCGTGAGTGGCGATAACCGAAGATCATAGCGCTGGATGCAGCATCGCACAGTCCCCACAGAACAACTTGGCGGACTCCCGGAATGGCTTTGAACAATGCCTCGATTGCAGCAGCAATATCATCCTGGGTCTTGTCAAACTCGTGCTTGCCTCCCTCACTGTCACCCATTCCTGTGTAATCGAAACGTAGGGATGAAAAGCCAGCATCTGCCAAGCTTCTTGCCAGTAAAGTGAATTGCCGATGACTTCCCGCCCGATACTGCGGTCCACCAACCAGCATCAGAACACCGACATCTGCCGGTCTCTCGGGAATCGCAGCGATACCCACCAGGCGGCTTTTCCCGCAGTCAAATACGACCCCCTGTTCGTGGTAGGCGTTCATTGCTGCGCGAATACATCCATCGTGTCACGCTGCAGGACCGGGTTCAGCCCTCCATCGATGACGCGCCAAAAAGGCTCCCCGGGCACATACCCAGTTGCCACCTTCACTCCCTGGTCCCGCCAGTGAGCTATGACACTCTCACTGGCAACCGATAGACTGCCAGTGGTCGAAGTACCGACTTCAAACCAGTGCACCGGGCAGCGGATACTAAAATCATTCAATCTTACTTTAGCCATTTCGAGCGCCAGCGCTGGGGACATCGTGTACCCGGCAATATCCAGAGATCGCCCTGAGCGCAGTTCATTCCATAGGGTCTTGCGATCGAAGCTTAATGGATTGCCAACGGCTGCAGCGGTGGTTCGCAGTCGCAAAAACTGATCTATCTGCTGCTCGCCATTAAGCGCGGGCTGCCATAGAATCAGCTTATCCACATCCGACCGACCTTGCGATAATTGACAGGCCAACAAGGCTCCCAAGCGCAACCCCCAGAGCACTAGCGGCCCTGGGTCCAGATTTACGAGGGTATGCGCCGCAAACGTGGCATCCTGTAGCCATACCTGCCAACTCGCGTCAGCGAAATCCCCACCGGAATCGCCACAACCGGTCAGATCAAGCAGCATGACAGTGTAGCCCGCAGCGGCAAGTTCACGTGCTTGGGTGGCCACAATATGGCGCGACTTGTGCATCTCCTCTGCGAATGGCGGGAGAAACAATACTGATCCGCGCACCTTCTCTACAGTGGGCTGCAGCAGAAGATAAAACAACCTTCTCCCCTGGTGTTCGAGAAAATCAGCCCTGATACTGCATTTCCCGGGATTCATGGGCTACCCGAGTTTTGACTCCACAAATGCAGTCAGGCTTCCCACGGTAGCAAAGACATCGGCATCAATCTCATCGTCGTCCACCATGATTCCATATTGCTCTTCAAGACTCGCCAGAATACCGACGACAGACATGGAATCCATTTCCGGGATAGCCCCCAAGACCGGGGTATCCGGATGCGCCTTTATAGCACCAGCGGGCACACCGAGAGTTGACTGCAGGATCGCGATGATGTCTGACTGAATATCCATAATTCGCACTATTACCGTTAACTATGCCGTACCTGAAATGGAAAAAGGTACACCTTCCATTGTGCAACTTGCGCCATGCTAACCTTGCATCAATATCTTCTCAAGTTGGAATTGTGACCCGCGTAGCATAATCGATTCAGGTATTGCCATTCTCGGGCATTTCCCCGATAGTGATTCACAGACCCAATATCGGCGCATCCCGGTTGGCTGACCACAACAATCAAGTACAAATAGAAAAGTTCCCCCTGCTGGAGCATGGTCTGGACGGCCCACTCCATGGAGCCTTCTCCAATTACGAGACGCAGGATCCGCAATTCGGTGAGTGCTGGCTTTCCAATCTTGCATCACATGCGTTGGATGAGTCCGACAGGGCCATTGTTTTTGTGGCACGCCTGTCCTCAGATAACTTTGTCGCCTGCCCCCTAAAGTTGAATTCCCGCACCGGTCATGCCCATTCCCTTAGTACGTTTTACACCTCCACCTATTCACCGGTGGTCTGCTCCGACACGTCTGAAAATCTGTTCGTCGCTCTATTCCAGCACTTAGCCAGCGTGGAAAGGATTTCGACACTCACCTTGTCACCCATGGACAACGATTCACCCCTATTTGATCTCATCCAAACCGCGCTCGCGCGGGCTGGGTGGAAGGGTATTCACAGCTATTTTTGTTTTGGGAACTGGATACACGAGTTGGACGGTGCCTCGTACCAAGCTTACCTGGCTGCACGACCTTCACGCCTGAGTAACACGATTGCGCGGAAGACCCGACAGTTTCTAGACGCCAATCGGGGTCAGCTCAAAATCGTTCAGGGTGGCGAAATCCTTGAAAATGCCATAGAACAGTTCGTCACTGTCTATAACAGTAGCTGGAAGAAGGTCGAACCCTACCCAAACTTTATACCACACCTGCTGCGACTATCTGCGAGTCGCGGTTGGCTGCGCCTTGGCATCGCAAGCTACGACAACAAACCTGTCGCCAGCCAGATCTGGCTGGTATCGGAAGGTACGGCTTACATTTTTAAACTGGCGTACCATGAGAATTTCAAGCAGCTCTCCCCCGGAACGGTACTGACCGCCTATATGATGGAATACGTTATTGATGAAGACCGGGTCTGGAGAATCGATTACCTAACCGGCGACGATGACTACAAGAGGCACTGGATGTCTGCAAGAAGGGAGCGCCATGGCATTGCTGCCTACAACCCCCGAACCCTGCGCGGCGGCGGCATGCTGCTTGGCCGTGCACTAAAAACTCTGGCTCAAAAAGCTCGCGGCGGCCCCCTTAATGGCTAGCTCAATTCAAGCAACCAGTCGCAGATCGCCCGATTAACTTGCTCCCTTGAGTCCCTACCTGAAAACGTTTGGTCCGCCTCTGGAAAATCGATTCGCTTATACACAGGCCGATGATAAACAGTGTGCCAGCCAGGATCCTGGCTAACCAGCTCATCAAACTCGCGGCTCAACAAGCTTTGTCCACTCATGAGAAATAGCACGGGGCCTTCAAACCGACGGAGGCCATCCAGCATTCTGTTGACATAGTGATCCGTCTCAACCGCCTCAATCGTGGCTCCTGACAGGCTTGGTGGAGACATCAGACTGCCAAGGCGGGCCGTCACTTTGCGTAAGCCGGCGTGGGCATAATCCGATAGATCGTACTCAAACCGCAGCAATTTTCGCCAAAATGACCAATCTTTCATTCGAGAAAAATAGTGCTTTCGTAGCACAGCCGACTGTGTCTGCGTGGTAGTTACCCAAGGGTTACCGAGCACCATACTGATAGCATCTGGTATTTTCCAGCCGTGGATCATCGCTCCGGACGCCGCATCACAGCCACCCCACAAAACCACTTTCCTGACTTGTGGAACCTGGCGTCGAAACGCAGTGACGGCAGCTTGAATATCTTCAGCCATCTGTTCGAAGCCGAGAAACTCCCCCCCACTGTCACCCAGCCCACGATGATCAAAGCGCATGACCGCCACGCCGGCGACCGACAACTCGCGCGCCGCGCTGACCATACCGCGACCCACACCGCCTCGATATTGAGGGCCTCCGGCAATTATCGTGACAACACCAACTGACGCTGGCTGCGGAGGTTGATGTACGATACCCACCAGGTTCTCACCAGCGCATTGAAACACGAGCGGTATCTCCTGCGGCTGTACTTCACTCATGGCAACAACCTACTGGTAGCAGACAACAACTGGGGCGCAAAATCTCTCTCATGTATTAGCCAGATCGGCGGATCGGAAAAGGTGTGGACGTCGACCCTGTTACCTTGCTCCACCAACTGATCGACCGCCTTGCGGGATGCCACTCCAATCTCCTTGCCAGCTTCAATGACATGTTCAAGCCAATATACACGGCCCGAGCACAAGCCACGCATTGCTGCCATTTCTATACCTTCGATATCTCTTATTAACGACCTGCCAACGGTGTAACCGGAAATTTCGACTTCGTCACCGTCTTCCAATTTTTGCCGTATTTGCGCGGTCGTCTCCGGCGGTAAATCTCGTACCATTAGCGATGCAACACGCTGTCGTAGCATCTGATTTACATAGATCTTGGGCGCATTTACCGCCTGCCAAAGGATAATGTCTTGCACGGGCTGCGCTGTGATCGCCGCATAGTCGAGAGCGATCAGGCCGCCCAGCCTCAGCCCCCAAAAAATCAGTGGGGCTGTAACCTCACTTAGTAGTGTGTCGACTGTTTCCCGTATATTGTCGCGCCAGATCTGTAACGATGAATCACACAGCTGCCCTTGGCTATCCCCGGTACCATAGAAGTCTATTAGCGTGCACGCGTAGCCTGCTCGAGCAAAATTTCTAGCCTGAGTGGCCACCAGCGATCTGCAACGATTCATCTCCTCCCCGAAAGGCGGGATAAACACTATGTGCGCTTTCGGACTACCCACACCGGAAAACTGCACAGTAAAGTATCGCTCGCCCTCCTGCCCCATAAAACGGGGTAGAATGCATATGCTCTCATCATTCATACCAGATACAATCTCGCTTCCAAATCACGCCAACCCTTCTCGCTACTCAGTTCGACCGGTGCAAATGCACATCCTCGCCGCAAACCATCTTCTTTTCTGCGATCCCAATAAACGACAGAATGCGTTTTTGCCCTTCATAGTGGCTCAAGTCCTGCACATCAAAGACTCGAAATCTGTCCGGGTACACTTTCTGTAGTCTATCGGCTTCCAGGTAATAGTAATCCCAATACATACCTATTGCTGCTTCCTTTGAGGGCGCCATAAACTTGGGAAAGCAACTGTCCCAAACAGAATCTTTCTTCCATTGACTACCATCATGCTCTTGCCAGTAGTTGTACTCTGTATAGAAGGGTGTTCGCGTAAGCCAGGATTTCAATCTATCTGCGATCCACAAAGAGCGCCACCGCTTGATAGACGACTTTTTCAGCCAGCTGGATACTGTTTGCTGCCTGTCTCGCTTTATACAAACAAACAGACACTCTGGAGCGACACGAAGCAAGTCATCGACATAGCTCAGATAGTAGTAGGCAATATCGCCGATAAGTGTCAGATCATGCATGACCTGCAGTTTTTCGTAGGTTGCCACAGAGGACGAACGTGAATAATCGATTGATAGCCAGGCTCGATCACCACCGCGCAACAGTGTCTGGAACTCGCTGATAGCATTCACGTGGGGCTGAGGGTTGCCGCTGAATACCGCACAGGAAGGATTCATCTCATGGAAGCAGATACTACCTGGCTGCCGATCAAGCAGGGCAGTAAGGGAAGCAGTGCCAGACCTGCCAGATCCCAGCCCAATTACAATTTTACTGCTGACAAGATTTTCTTGCATCCTAGTCGCTACCTTTTACCGCAATGACTGCCTTTATAGTGTCCACTGCCTCTGCAATGTGCGTATAGCAGGCCAGGTAGTTTTCTTTGGCCCGACCATAGGGATCCGCTATCTCCGGTGACCCACCAGCGCTACCGTGATACGCACCCAACAGGTATATCTTATCGGCAACGTTACTATCCAATGCTATCAGCCTGTCATAGTGGCTTTTCTCCATCACGAAAATAATGTCACTCTCGCGAAGCATTTGTGGCGTGACACAGGCCGAATGAATACCTGTCATATCAAGACCGAACTGCATGGCGACATCAACCATCACCGGGTCTGCTGGCCTGCCCATCTGCGCATGAAATCCTGCCGATGCCACCGAGATTCCAGAGTCCTCTGCGTATGCCCTCACCATTACATCCGCAAGCGCGCTACGATTAATATTGCCGTAGCATAAGAAGAGCATTGATCTGGCCCGCGAGACGGCAGCTGCCACGTCGCCTGCTTTCCAGGCCCGCTTCTGCTGCAGAAAAAATTTCTTATCCTGAGAAAGAGCCCGAAAACGCAGGACATAGGAATTGAAGAGTCGCCTGACATCGACCAATCCGGGTACCGGATCAGTAACACTCTGCACGTCGAAGCGGTGCCTTAGATTGAAGAACAGTCGCAACTCCTTGAATACCTGCCAGCTTCCAGGAATCTTGGCAATACGCGTATCCGTATCCTCGCGCAGAACGGCTTCATACCACTGGAGATCGCGGGAAAGCAATCGGCAGTAAACATCATTCCTGTAGGGCGGAGAAGGCGTAATTTCGCCATGCAGCTCCAGGTCCAGCAACATAGATGGGAAGTCTGCCCCGGCGGCTACAGCTAACGGCAGGGAACCCCAAAACCGGCCGTTAATTTCCATAAGACAGAACTCTCGGGTTTTCGGGTCAAACTTGAACTCGACCATTGCGACGCCATTCCACTCAAGGGCGGCTATCAGTCGCTCAGAGGCCGCCAACAACTCCGGCATCACCGGTTCACTCTTTCGCAAACTACTGCCGCCGCCAGTCAGCGGAACTTCATGCAATCGTAGATGCTGGAAGGCGTAGGCTATCTTGCCCAAATGGGCAATAAGTTCGATACCCACACCCGATCCAGGAAAAAATTCCTGAAGTAAAACCGGACCGAACCTCAAAGCATGCGCGCAACCAGCCTCCAGTTCCGTGGCGTCGAACGCATAGCTGACCTGTAGCTGGCTGGCTCCACCCTCTGCAGCGCCTATGGAGCGTACAGGTTTAAGCACTACTGGAAACCTGAGAGTGTCCTTCAGAGCTGTAAGTTCGTGCATTGAAGCGAGAGACACCCCATGTGGTCGCGGGACCCCAACCCTATCAGCCAGCATAAGCGTCTTTGACTTATCCAGCGCAACCTCGAGACTGCGGGCAGCCGGCATCGCAATTTTAATGTGCTGCAAACGCTCTCGACAGCGTGACAAGGCAACCAGGGTCCTCTCAGTGACCGGGATTACCAGGTCATAGTGCCTGGTTCGTACATGCTCGATCAGCCATACCACAAATGCGTCGGCGGCTGAGAGTGGATCCGGATACTGGTAAACAGAAGTCACTGTATTCGAGTAACTGCTCAACGGCCGGGTAGTGTGACTGGCAACATCAATGATGCAACGGCGATGCGACAGTGATCGGGAGATGGTCAGAGCCGGAACCATATCGGCATCCAACACCAACACGCGAAGCTTTTGGTCGCTCATCATGGTGTACTGAAAAAATTCACTATTGACGCCCCGTCAACCTCTTAACTACTCGGATCACTTCCTCGCTTCTGCTTCTGAATAGCAACCAGAAGACCAGAGCATAGACGATCCCCCCAAGGGGTATCTTATATAAACCGGCCGGCCCTGACACGCTCGATAGCTGGGTTTCGAAAGCATAAATAACAAGGCACATCAACACAGCGGTAAATAGTGGCGGACTGATCGATGACCAAATATCTTTGAGCGAGAGGGACAGAAGACGGCCGCCGCGAACCACGGTCAAGCCAAAAATGCAGACGGAGGCCAAACTCCAGGCAACACCCACCCCGGACAAGCCCAAAGGCAGCAGCGCAAAGATGGCGAGAGTAAAAAAAATCAGGGTCATGAGGGAGTTTGTCATGTCAATACGAGCCCCACCGGCAGCGAGAATCGCCGGAGAAATGACATAGGCAAGAATTCTTAAAGGTACACTGACCACGATGATGGCAAATAGACCGGATACCTGCGCCCAACTACTACCCAGAACCAAAGTGATAATTTCTTCTCCCACCATTGCTACGCCCAGGAATACTGGAAAGATGAGGGTGCTGGCAAAGCCAAGAGTGGTTATCAGATAATCATTCCTGCCGCCCGTCGCTGCATTCATACGAGCAAAGGCCGGAAAAGCCACTACATTGAACAAGGGTACACTTTTGATCATGAGCATCGTTGCCAGCTGGAGTGCCACGCCATAAAGGCCCACCTGTGCAATATCGAAAAACTTACCTGCAATCACGACGTCCACCCTGTTGTAGGCGACAAAAAACACGTTGGACAAGGCGACAAAAGCGCCAAACTTGAACAGCTCCTCGGTGCCCGTGGGTATGAACGACGGCCATTTCGGGTAATCAATAATACGATTGAACCAGAAGCAATTGAACACGGCTGTGAACACTATTGCTGCTACCAGCGCCCAGTACCCATAGCCCATGAAAGCCAGGGTCAGGCTCAAGAAGGAGGCGAGTACGTCTGTGACAAAGGTAATTTTGGATGTTTTCTTATGGTCGAGATTCCTCGCAACCAGCGACGATGGCACTGAAGTCCATGGCATTAACAAGTAGGTAAAAGCCAGCACCTGCAAGACCAGCTCCAGGTCATCGTTACCATAAAACCCCGCGGCATAGGGGGCCAGGAAAAATTGGAGGAGGAATAGTACAAAATTGACTATAACAAGAAGACCCAGGGCTTTCTGAATTAGAGGCCGCGTCAGCGATTCTACCTTCATTAAGCCCTGGCTTAGTCCTACAGTTGAGAACAATACCAGAAAGGTTCGAAACACCTCAGCGAGGCTGAGTACACCGTAGTCTTCAGGGGCCAGAAAACGGATAACAAAAATGGTCGAAAGCCAACTGATCATTTGGCCCATAAAACGCAGGGCGGCCACCCACCGAAAGGCCGAAATTGCCCTGTCTACTAGATTGGATTGATCAATTTCTTCTGGGGACATTTTTCGCAACTTATAGGCATAGACGGCCAATCTGGGCAACTAATACAGGCTACGATGCAAGCCCATAGAGTACACTTTTCATCGAAAACAGTTTAGCGGGTGACAGCATTATTCTTTTGTAGCGCTGATTGTACCAACTTTACACTCTTTTCTCTCCAATTTGTGAGCATCCTCCCATGCGGCCTGAACCAACCTACAAAATACCTGAGGCATATTGAATCGCAAGATACTACAATGGTTCCGGACAAGGGCGCTGGTCCGGGTCGCCACTACAGCGGCCTGTTGCGAGTGGCCACAATAAATCTCAGTTGTATCCAAAAAATGTAACGAGTCCGCATGGCATCCATGGATAAAGCGCCCTTCTTCTCCATCATAATATCCACCCGCAATCGGCCGGATCTTTTTCAGACTGCCTTACATTCGGTGCTCGACCAATCGTTTGGCAGCAGGGAAATTATCATTGTTATCGACGGCTCGACCGAGATAAACCTGGCGCAATACAGAGAGCTAAAAAAGCAGAATCCGGGTGTCATATTCCTGGAACTTGAACACAGAGACGATGGCCACGGGCAGAGTTATGCCATGAATTATGGTGTGTACAAATCTTCAGGGCAATACCTGTGCTTTCTCGACGACGATGACCAGTGGATCGATGATGGCTATCTTGACCGTCTCTTTGAAAGCATAATGGCTTCAGGAGGTAGCGTAGATGTGCACTACAGCAACCAAAAGGCTGTTTTTTCTGACGGCACAACACAGCAGGAAAGTGTGTGGATACAGGATCTTATTCCCAAGGTGAAGGCCAAAGATAGGAATCATGAAGATTGCTACCTCGTCGATGCAGCGTTTCTCCTTTCGAGTGGGGGCTTCGCCCACCTGAACTGCAGCGTACTGAATCGCGAATTCTTCAATTTGTTGGGTGGGATGGATGAAAGTATCCGCTACGAGAATGACAGGGATATCTATATTCGATCGATAGATGCGGCCAGGAGCATACTCTATAGCAGCCGATTCATGTCATTGCACAATATCCCAGATCCAAGCAAAAAGACTAACATGTCCACAATAAGCTCCGAGATCGATAAAAAGCTTTACCAGTTGCGTGTTTACGATAAGGGCATCTCACTGAGCAAAAAGCCAAGTGTAGTGCGCTTCTGCTGCAGGGCCAAAGTCTATGAACTCAAGCGCGCCGCGGAAATTCTTGCAAAAAGCAGGCAGTACCCAAGTGCTGCTCATTACGCCAAGGAAGCGCTGCTAATTGGATTTAATCTTCGCTGGCTGGCATACACTCTATACCTGATTTTTCAGGCACAGTTTAATTCAGGCAACACATCCGGGGAAAAGAGCCATTGACGGTAGGCCCGCATATTGAATACGCCGATGTCCCTTGCAACTATTATTAACGCACGCAAGGCAGCGGCCATACTGGTGCCGAAGCAACATATACTCCTGTTAAGCCATATGCGTGCCTACACCAGCCTTTTCGGACATATTCTGGGATCCAATCCAGGTATTTGCGGCTATTATGAAATGCACATCGGCTATCACAGCTGGAAAAGTCTGATCAGACAAAAGTTACTCTACTTCCGGCAGGAAGAAGCCAAGCCCAGCTTCTCCTATATGTTCGATAAGGTATTGCACAATCAGCACAACGTTGCTCTAGAGATACTGAACAGTCCACGTACGAAAGCCATTTTCTGTTTGCGACGCCCGCAAGAGGTGATTCCCAGCATACTGAAACTCTATCAGAGTGTAGACCCATCTCACGAATTTAACTCCGAGTCGTTTGCGACTCACTATTACATGACTCGATTGGCAACACTGGAGCGTATCGTCGTTTCGATGAATCAGCCGTTTTTCTATCTGGATGCTGAATCAATCAAGTATGACTCTGACAAATGCCTCAGCAGCCTGAGTGACTGGCTACGACTTGATGTACGGCTGACTCCGAATTATGAATTGCAAAAAAATACGTCCAGAGAACGTTATGGCGACACATCAAAGAGCATTCGAGCCGGCAGCATTACCACTGACCGCTCACAGCACAATGACTACGAGCCAAATTTCGATCTGCTCAAGAAAGCCATGCTGGTGCACGAAAGAGTTAGAAACACGATGATAGAAAAAAGCTCCCGTAACTGTGTCTCCAATGAGGTAGATAGATGACGCACCTTCTAACTGGATAGGGCTTGTGCTACGTTCCAGCGAAGAGAACTGCACAATCGAAGAAAATCATAGTATATTCAACGGGTAATGAAAATAGAGTGGTCAAAATCATGTCCCGATTTCAACGCTCAATACACGCGACTACCGCGTTTGTTTGCATGCTGGCGCTTTGCAGCCTCAGTCCTGTTCTGTTGGCATGGAAGGGTGACTCACTTTCGCCCTGGGTGGGAACCACCATCTATGGTAAAGAGTGCACGGGGGCGCAGGTACCTTTCGGGCCCTTCGACTATATGCAGCGCGCCAGCTTGCAGGGGCAACTGGAGGTTGTTGAAGAATCCCACTTCAGTGAGGGTGTTGAAAGCTTACACCAAGGGCAGACTACGACTGCCCTTGGTGACCTTCATTACACGCTTTCGGCATGGCCGAACCATCACCGTGCACTCAATAGTGTCCTCAAGTATCGATTGCAGAATATGGCCGAGTGGCCGGAGGATGCCAGAGAACCGCCAGCAGAATGCTACCTGCAAAGGGCCATCAACTTCAGCCCCAATGATGCCAAGCCTTACATGATGTATGCGTTATTGATGCATAAGGCAGCCCAGTATGACAAGGCACTGACCGCCTATCAAAGTGCAATCCGCTTGCTACCCAACGACGTTGTCACCCAATACAACATGGGCCTGACCTTGGTCGAATTGAAGAAGTATGAAGAAGCAAAGACAGTGGCTGAAAAGGTATATGCTGCAGGTTTCCCATTGCCTGGTCTAAAAAAGAAATTGATCGCGGCAGGATACTGGAAAAACGCAGCGCAAGTAGCCGAGCCTAAGGTAGCGCCGCAAGCGGAAGCCGCCAAGGTGGAGCCCGTGCCAGCAACGACAGTGCCGGTGGAGGAAGTGACCAAAGAAATGGCTACATCCGAAAAATTAACGCCATAGACAGATACAACGGGGGAATCAGCGTCCTGCTACGATAAGGGGATCTAGCTGTCGGTAGCTACCCAGTAGTCGGATCGCAAATTTGAGCTCTCCTCTGTCCCATGGCGTAAATCGTGGCAATTGAAACCTGTCACTCTGCTTGCTACTCACACCCCAATGCGTCGACACCGCCGCTTTAAAGCCCAGCTCCCTGACCATATCACGGTGCTCCACATGATAGTCCAGATCTGGCTTGCCATTCGGGTATGCAAACAATTCTATTCGCTCCTGTAACAGCTGTTCCAAATACGACTTACTGTCATGGATTTCGCGGCGGGCGATCTCAGTGGAGATACTGCTCAGTATAGGATGATTCACAGTGTGTGCGCCGATGGCAACACCGTTGCGTGCCAGCGACTGAACCTGCGCGTCGGTCAACATCAGGTCATCCGGCAGGTTTGCAGACCGTTTTTCAACTTCATGCACCAGTGTCTTTCTAATCACTGGGTCGAGATGCTTTATCTTAGGAATAATACTGTCGATGGCCATCAACCGCTGCGCGTTTGACTCAAGACTATAGCAGCCCAAATTCAGTTCACTCAGGTCCAACCTTCCCCCGGAAAAATTTCTGAGTACCTCAATAATGGAGTCGTTCCACATACGACCACCATTGAGAAAACCTGTACTGACAAAAACCGTAGCAGGAATGTCATATTTTTTCAGAACGGGCAAGGCATGCAGTTCATTGTCAGCATAGCCATCATCGAAGGTTACACAGACCGCCCGACTAGGCAGAGTACCTGCGTGTGCTTGCTCTAGTGCGTCCAGCAGGGGTAGTGGTTGGAAGTTATTGCGCAATAAACGCATCTGCCAATCAAACTGCGCAATGGTAGGCTCATCCGGACGCATGGCATCCTGCTGCGGTAGGACGCGATGATAGATAAGTATGGCAAGGCGCTGTTTATCGCGCGTATTCAATAGCAATGGCACCAATTGTGCGGCAAACCTCAGCGAAAATTGCTTCACTCCATTCACTCTTCTGCGTACGCCGTATATCGGTCGCCTCTATTGTAAACTGTCTTGTTCAACTTGAGAAATGCATCTGGTTACTTTCTGCGATCAGGTAGCAGATATTTTTGAGAAGGCTTTTCAATAAATAGCCAGCTAACGTACGCTACCGCGATGGCTGCAGCGTAAGTACCCATTGTGACCAGATAGACCATTCCGCCGGCGGAACCAATGGAAAATATTTTTCGATCAACCAGGTGGATCACATAAGGATGGAAAAGATACAGTGAATAGCTTACGTTGCCCAATATTACAAACCAAGCGAAAATCTTTACCTTGCGCCCCCCAAGCAACACCAATATAAATACCAAAAGGCAAGGTAGCCCCCAGGAAATATGCCGATAAGCCTGATCCCCGATAGATTGAACAAAAAACATCCTTACATATAGAGAAACTCCAAGTACAAATCCAATTTTGGCATAGATATTTTTTAGGCTATCAACGTTTTTTGAGGCCGCTCTATACACATAAAAGGCTGCCATACCGTATATAAATTCTAATAGAATGGGGTCTGTGTAAAAATTGATGAGTACACTATTGGACTCCAGCATGGAGCCCAAGCACACCAAAAATAGAATCATGGTAGATGTAATTGCCGCTCGGTACTTCTGGCTAATTACGCACGAAATAAAGAACAAAAGATAGAAAAACACCTCGAAATTAAGAGTCCAGCCCAACCTGAGCAACGGCTCCACTGTCCGACCATTAAAGTAGGGGATGAAAAATAGAGAGCGCAATAAGTCTACGACGCTATCAGTAGCTGTATTCAAAATCCCCGGAGCGACAACAGCAAGCACATATAGACCAATTGTTCCGAGCCAGTAGAGTGGCACTATTCTTACCGCTCTCTTCAACAGAAAGTCGTCATACGATTTTTCGGTGACGTAGGTCATTATAAAGCCACTAATTATGAAAAATAGATCTACTCCAAAGTGACCTCTTTGAATATACGGTGTATGCGCGATTAGAATAGAGAATGCAGCAATTCCCCTCAGGAATTGAATTTGATCCAGTTGCGATCTTGTTGTCATTTCGCCCTCAGCCATTGCTCCGACTCAAGACTTGCCCGGCAAGCGGCCCCTCGGGCGATAGACACCGGCTCGGACAGGCAGCCTCTTCACACTCTTGCCAGCACCTTCTTTCTGGGGTTGCCCTTGAGTCAACTGGTTCAATGCAATAGTAATGGCCATGAGGTGCCACGCCAGGTCGAAATAGGCCAGACTGAGGAAGGATCCTCCAGCCATAAAGGCTACGATAGATATCTGTAACATCCGTGCCAGAAAATTGACGTCTGCGCGCTCCGGGTCATGCTCGGTCAACACAATCACCCGCCGAAGCTGTCGCCACATGAGAAGTAGTATCATTAGAAACATGACCAGGCCTGGCCAACCGCCATCATTGAGCACACTAAAGTAAATGCTGTGCGCAACAAATGCCTGCTCCGTCCATATACCATATCTGTCGTAGTTTGCCAGAGACCAGGATTCAAATCCGCCACCCGTTAGTCGATCATTCGCGACAGCAATACAATATTCCCAGGCCCTGATACGTCCCATCGAGGAGGAATCCTGCTGATAATCGGCGATCGAACTCACGCGGTCGTGCCATTCCTGTGGCATGAACAAGAACGCAAGCATTGTCAGGAATAGAAATGCGGTCGCTGTGAGTGCCTTGCTCCTGGACTTCCACCAGTAAAAGGCACCAACAGCAAGAATCGCCAAGACGGCGCCTCGTGACTGGGAGCCAACTACCGAGGCAAGGCTGAAGAAAATACAGTAGGGCATTATTTTTTTAACCCATGGCTTTGGGGGAAACCTATTCAGATAAACCATCAGAGGTAAGATCATCAGTACACCTACAGCCAGTGCATTATTTTCCTGGATGTCACTGCCATCTGGCCCGAATACGTGATATCCCCCACCTGTCATAAACGTAAAAACTCCCCCTTTCACACTGTAAAAGCCAATTGAAAAAACAATCACCCAGATCAGCTGATTTATTCTCTGGAAGTCGCGCATCAGCATTATGGTTACAAAAGTTACAAGCTGTATCTTGAGTATCTTTTCCAGGGTATTGTATGCTAGATCCGGGTAGAAGCCGTTCATCGCGCTAAATGACAACCACACCAGAAAAACCACCCACCAAATAACCAGGGGATTTGAGGGTAAGTTCTTTTTTTCCGGGCTAATCAAGAGTGAAATCAACAGTACGATCGCCACTATCTGAGCGAAGGGCATGTCGTAGGCAAAGCCCCAAGCCAAACGGTGCGGGTTCATATAACTCAACCACGACCAAGCAAGCACACCGTACCAGGGGTTGCGAAAAATATAGGGCAGGGTAGCGAAGACCATTAGGGTGATAATAATGTCACGCATCAGGTCCTCTCCTTCAATCCTGTACTAGCTTGTAAGCTTACTGACGACATATCGAAATTTACCCGATGCCTCACGTTCAATCCTACTCACATACTCGAAGTTGAGCTCCAACTGATCCCCCAGGCGGCGCCTGAACTGCTCGGTCACTGTTTTCTCTAGCTGAGCTGTGTCACTGGACGATGTAACAAGTTGTACGGTAATACAGTCGATGGCTTCCTGAATGATCTTGAATGCTTCCACCTGTGGTAGCTCTCGCATTACATAGATCAGTGCCAGTCCATGCAATACAGTGCCATCGGCCGCTCTGACGAAGTCAGTTGAGCGCCCTTCTATTTCTGCCAGCAGCGGCAGGCCGCGGCCGCAGGGGCATTTGTCGCCGGACAAACTGCCTACATCACCGGTTCGGTAACGCACGAAGGGGAAGTCACCTGTGCTCATATGTGTAACAACGATTTCGCCCTTCTCGCCCTTGGGCAATACCCGACCATCCTCGCCCACAATTTCGACAACAATATCCTCCGCAGTAATATGCATTGAACCGTGAGGACACTGGTGCGCGATAAAGCCCGCATCCCTACCACCATAACCATTCGCCACCGGAGCACCAAATGCCGCCTCGATTGACTTGCGTTGATGGTCATAGAGACGCTCGGAGGTTACAAAGACCACCTTGATCCCGAGGTCATCCACTTTATAGCCGTTAGTGGTGGCATAGTCGGCCATAAGTGCCAGTGAAGACGGGTAACCAAACAACATACGCGGTCTGCACGCCTGCAGGCGTCGAGTAAACTGCAGCAAATTGGCCTCGGACATCTCAAATGCGGACAGCAGCTCAGTACGCAGGACAGCGTCGCGAAGCAGTCTTGCCCGATCCTGAGCGCCGAGCTCGATGGGTGAGCCCCACACCACAACCTCCGGATCACCAATGTCTACGTCCCACCACCGGGTGGCCCGCCACTTTGCTGCCACATCATGGCTAACCCGTTCCTTGCCGCGATAGAAAATCAGCGGCTCGCCACTGGAACCACCGGTACTGAACTTCTCCAGCGTCCCGGCATTCTCTGCCCTGAGTCCGTCCATGTTCGCTCGAATATCCGCTTTACCGGTCAGCGGTAATCGCTGCAGATCTGTTACTGAACCAATTGCTGTAGGTTGGTAATCGAGCGTCTGGAACAGTTCGCGGTAATATGGCACATCCCTGCCAATTCGGACGAGAAAATCTCGCAGCCGCCGGACTTGCAAGCACTCCAAGTCCTGTGGAGGAAGCCACTGTGATCGCTCCATGGAGCGAAGGACCGTCACCGAACTATGTCCCTTCAAGCGCTCATGCAGGGGAAACACGGCGCCCGAGACTATCTTCGTATACAGGCTCATGCGGCAGCCCCATAAGCACGGTAAAGTGCGAGCCACTGTGGCCCGACTTCAGACCAGGTGTACTGCGTCACCGTTCGACAACCACTGTCTCGCAAATGACGGCGCAGCTCGCTATCCCTGCACAGTCTTACGATTGCTGCCGCCATCTGCTGGTCATTGTCCGGGTCCACTAACATGGCCGTTTGACCATCCTGCACAATATAGGGCACCCCACCCACGTTGGTGGATATCACCGGCAACCCGCAGGCCAGCGCTTCGAGCACCGAATTCGGCATGTTATCGACTCGGCTTGAATTCAACATGATGTGCGCGCTATGGTATAGGTCAACAATCTGGGGACGCTCCAGACGCCCCAAAAATATCACCGCGCTACCCAATCCCAAACTCTCTACCAATTGCTCCAGTTCGGCGCTCTGCGGGCCACTGCCGGCAATCTTCAGTTGCATATCCGGAATCGCCTCGCGCGCCAGCGCAAACGCCCTTATGGCTGTATCCAGGCCGTAAATAGGCTCCAGATTGCGCGTGATAACCACGGTAAATGCCTCACCAACCGGTGGTGGCTCCGAAGGTGGATAGAACGTCTCGAGGTCGATGATATTGGGAATGATAGCGCATGATAGGCCCACTTCACTGAATACCTGTTGCAGGAAACCAGAGGGCACCACCAGTCGTGCTGCCCTGGCCATAGAGGGTTTAACCCATCGGGATGACGCGGCCAGATACTCCCGTGCCTCGCCACCACGGTAATTTACGATCACTGGCGTTTGTCGCAACCAGCCTATCCAGATCACCGGCGCTGCAAATAACTGCCAGGACCAGCCGGAATTGGCCATCAAATGAATGACATCGCTTCTACCGACCAGCCGCCAAATGTGCCACAAATAAGGCAGGAGACGAAACAGCGCACGCAGACCTTTTACCTTGCCCGCCAGGCGCGGCCGATAGGGCAGATTGGTCTGCACCAGTTCCACCGCAAGCCCCTCACTTCTCAACAGCCTTGCCAACTGCAATGTCTGCATCGCCATTCCACCATTGGGTGGTGGCAGCGGCCCCACCAACCCCAATCGCATGTCCTTCGACTCAGACCGTGAAGTTGTCATTGGCAATGGCTGCCTGGAACATCATCAGGGACCATAGGGGTGCGCTGTACTCGCGCAGTCCGGACTGATGGTCATTCACCAACTTTTCGAGGTAGTCCTGGTTGAACAACCCGGTCTGGGCCAGTCCACCGTCCAGCAGGGATTCCCTCAAGCGCTGCCGGAGCGGGCCGCGAAACCACTTGCCCAGTGGCACACCGAAGCCCATTTTGGGTCGGTACAACACGTCCCGCGGAAGATGCGGCTCCAGCGCCTTCTTAAGAATATACTTGCCCTCCTGTCCGCGAAGTTTGTAGTTCACCGGGAGGCCCGAGACCCATTCCACAAACTTGTGATCCAACAGGGGCACCCGTACCTCCAATGCATGGGCCATACTGGCGCGGTCAACCTTGGTTAATATGTCCCCCACCAGATAGGTTTTCATATCCAGGTACTGAATTAGTGACAGTGGGTCGTCGGTGGGACTGCGCCGGGCGTGATAATTGAAGGTCTCCACCGCACGATAGCCCTGCAGTTCACGCTGCAGGGCTGGACTGAACATCGCCATGCGCTGGCCCTCTGATGTCAGCGATACAGAGTGCAGATAGGCCTCCACGGAGTTGCGCGCCAGTGCCTCAAAAGTGGTCTTGGCGCGGAACATCCGCGGAGCCCAGTCCAGCTTGGGGTACAGTCTCCCCAGCGCGCCAAACACAGGCTGGCGCACACCCAGCGGCAACACACTCCTGAGGCGCTCCTCATGCATATGCCATCGATAGCGCCTGTAGCCAGCGAAATTTTCATCACCCCCGTCGCCCGACAAAGCCACGGTTACCCGTTCGCGCGCCAACTGGCACACGCGGTAGGTGGGAATGGCAGAGCTGTCGGCATAGGGTTCATCGTACAGCGCGGCCAGCGTGTCCAGCAGGTCAAAGTCATCACTGGCAACAACGCGCTCCAGGTGATTGGTGCCGTATCGCTGCGCCACCTGCCGGGCAAAATTTGTCTCGTTGAACTGGGGCACGTCGAAACCGATGGCGCAGGTATTGACCGGGGCGTCCTGCAGTTGCGCCATGGCGGCCACCACCGCACTGGAATCGACGCCACCCGACAGAAACGCGCCAAGAGGGACTTCCGCCACCAGACGAATATCAACCGCCTCGCGCAGACGGGCAAAAAGTTCTTCGCACAGATCTGCTTCCGAACCTATGGCAACCGGCGTAAAGGGCACATCCCAGTATTCGTGCTGCTGTGGTAGCGGCTTACCACGCTCGACCAATAAGGTGTGTCCCGGGCGTAGTTTGAACACACCACGGTAGATCGTTTTCGGTTCGGGGATATAACCCAGGGCAAAGTAGTCCTCCACCGCCTGGGGATCCAATTTGCGCGGCAGTCTCGGGTGCGCTTTAAGTACTTTGAGCTCGGAGCCGAAAACGAGGGTATGTCCGTCCAGCAGGGAAAAGAACAGTGGCTTGACGCCCAGGCGGTCACGCGCCAGAAAAAGGCACTGTCGAGTCTTGTCATACAGTGCGAAGGCGAACATTCCGCGAAAACGTTTTACGCAGGCCTCCCCCCATTCCTGCCAGGCGTAGAGGATCACCTCGGTATCACAGCGGGTACGGAACTGGTAACCGCACTGCTTGAGCTCTCGCGCCAACTCGCCGAAATTGTATATTTCACCGTTGTAAACCACACAGACCTTGCCATCAGCGCTATGCATGGGCTGCTGGCCGGAAGACAGGTCGATAATTGATAAACGTCGATGCGCCAATGCCACGCCCGGTTCCAGAAATTCGCCACCCTCGTCGGGGCCGCGATGAAACTGGCTCTGGTTCATGGCCTGTAGAAGTTTGCGGTCAAACTCGCTGTGACCGACAAAATCAAATAGCCCGGCAATACCACACATAGCCTATCCTGTATTCTCCATAGGAGTCGCGGCGGACCGCCCCAAAAGGTCGTCATAAACACCCAGGTAGGCATCCACGGTACGATCCCAGTCAAATTGTTGGCACACGCGCTGTCGCGCATTTGCACCCTGCCTGGCTCGCTCCCCATTATTATTCAGCAGGGAAACCATGGCGTCAGACAAGGCCTCATGATCTCCCGGCGCCACCAAACTGCCATTGAAGCCTTCCTCGACCAACTCGATGTTGCCACCAACGGCGGTGGCAATGACCGGGAGTCCGCTGGCCATTGCTTCAAGTACCGTGTTGGATACTCCCTCTCCCAAGGAGGGAAGCACAAATATATCCATCGCCTGTAGCAGGTCTGGCACATCGTCTCTGTCGCCAGCCAACCAAACAACATCCTGCAAAGCCAATTGTTCAACCAGTTGCGCCAGCATCGGGTATAGCGGCCCATCGCCCACAATTACCAGGCGCAGCAGGCTACCCAACCGAGGATGGCCCTTGCGCAAATGTGCGACAGCACGCAACAGGAGTTGCTGATCCTTGACCGGTGTCAATCGACCCACCGTCCCCACCACCAAGATACCATCTAGCCCCCCCCACCGCGCCTGCAATAGTGCCAATGGCTTCACACTTTCGGGACCGAACCGGCAGTAATCGACACCGTTATAAATTTGTCGAACTTTAGCGGGGCTTATGCCTACCATCGTAGCCAACCAGTTTTCCAGGTCTTTGCTCACCGCGATGTACTGGTGCACAAAAAATCGCATGAACTTACGAAAAGTCAGATACTTCCAATTGCTGCCATCCAGATCATTGATCTCTCGACCATGCTCACCGTGCACGCGCTTTACACCGCCCAGGCCAAGACCGCACAGCTGGGCTTCCAGTGCGGCCAGATTACGACTGTGGATGATATCGGGACGAAGATCCTGCAATAAGCGTCGCAGCCGCCAATAACAACGCAGGTCGTGGCCTTCCCGCTTGTACAGCTCGATAATTTGCACATCCTCAGCGGTAATTCTGTGCGCAAACTCATCGGCGGCTGTAAGGCAGATGATAACGTGCCGATAGCGTGCAGGTGGTGAACGGTTGATAATGTTTACCAGGCCGTTCTCTAATCCACCTGTGGATAAGGCATAAATAATGTGTACTACAAGCGGCCGGCTGGCCATCAGCGCGCCTTCACAGCCGATTGGCGAAGCTCCTCATATAACGTGGGAAAGTATTCGTCGAGAAAGTCTTGCAACCGCGACCGTGTTTCTGCGAGGGAAGGCTGCATAGGTAGGGCGACCGTTACCCGGTAGTCACCGTTTTCACTTAAGCCCAATCGACCCATAGTCTGCTGCAACTTGGCCCGGTAGTTATTGGATGTATTGACATCGCCTATAAGATACCAGGACCAGACAAGCAGCTCGACACCCCTACCGCGAACCTGTGCCTCATCAACGATGAGTTCGCCACCCGGCCCCTGTACACCTAACTTGTCCTGCATGATGACACGCCAGCCGCTGTCCTCCACGGCGAAAAGTGTGCTACTGCCAACGACATCGGCGTCGTTGATAGCACGGTCAGCATACTGTACTACGAGCCCCAGGACCTCGCCATCGCGCTCAAAGTAGGCAGACTGCTGGCCGGACACCTTGGCGGGTGGACTCCAACGCCAGTCAGAAACCGCCGTATCGATCCATGCACCACGTGTCGGGGGAAACGTAAAAGCCATCGGCGACGCAGAGCTGGCACCTATTATGAAGGCGCAAATAGGTGCCAGTGCTGCCAACAATACTGCACTGATCAGCGACAACAACAGCATCCCATTTGCGGCACTAGCATTGTTCTGATGCAGGCCGCTAAATGGTGGTGTTGCCATCTGCTCTATATCGTCCTCACGAAAAAAACTACCCAACCAGAACAACACGAAGATCACCAATCCGAAAAACACCCATCCGTAAATGAGATGATCTGCTCCCGTGGCAATGGACATATCGCTCATGTGCCCCAGCATGACAATGATGTATGCCCGCAGGGTGTTAGCAAAGATCGGTACGATAGCGGAGACCGCTACAAAGAGTAGGCGTCGCGTCCAACTGCGATACGTCAGGTAGGCATAGAGCGTTCCTACGGTGACCGAGGCGATGATATAGCGCACCCCACTGCAAGCCTCTACCACCGACCAACTGCCAGAGGGCAGTGAGAAAAAAAGTCCCTCCCTGTAAACCGGTATGCCAGATCCCTCAATCATCCACACCGTGGAACTGGCAGTGAACTCCATCATCGGGGCTATCAGCCCCTCACCCATGGGTACGGCAAAAAATAGAAAAAACATAGGGAAGCACAATACACTGCCAAGCTGATGGCCCATGATCGCCCAGGCACCGGCGATCATCATTGCGATGAGCGCCAGCTGCTGAATCACGGCAACGTCTACCAGCCAGGCGAGCAGCCAGACCAGTCCCAGCGGCACTATCAGCAGCGCAACCCAAAACGCCGGCTCAGGTGTGACATGGTCTAGTAAGTCTCGACGCGTCCAGATCAGCCACAACGAAATGGGTAAAATCAGAAAGCCATGAGCGAACGTCTCGGAACGCGACCAAATGTAGACCATGGACCAAGCCGTATCATGGTAGATGAGCAGAACCACCAAACAGAACAGTCCAGCCGCCCACAGGCTGGCTTGCACTGATATTCGACCGATCGCCACCATTGATCCCACCCTCTCTAGCCCAGCGACCGCGCGATAAACGGCCCGACAAAATTAGCCACGGGCAGAGGCAATTTGCTCCACACGTTGATCATCAGGCGATACTTGGGATTCAATGGATTCACGTCCGGCAAGTCATGAGATGTCACCAAATAGTACTCATAAGGCAGTGGCTGCGGCTCAAACCCGAAATTTTTCTTGAAGTTGTAGGGGCCAGTACCCGCTTTGCTTCGTCCAAAATCGAATAGGTGGAATCCTTGCTCGCGGGAACGGCGCATCAACTCCCAGTACAGCAGGTGATTGACGCCCTTGATAGTGCGGGATGCTGCGGTGCTTCCGCCATAATAGGGTATGACCTCGTCCCTGAAGTAGAAGCTCATAACCGCTGCAACATCGGCCCCATTATGCGTGATCATCAATACACTGCAATCTGCTCCAAACACTTGCCGCAGGATGCGCAGGTACTGCGATGAAAACACCGGCGTACCCAGGTTACGTAAGCTCTCCGAGTAAACCCGGTACAGTCGTTCCGTGCCCCCATCCCACTCACTGAGTAGTCCCTCCTCAATACCTTTGCGCACCATTGCCCGCTGTCGATTGGGAATCGCCTTGAGGTTAACCTCATCATCAGAGTCTATGACCTTCCTGAAGGTAAAATACAATTCCTTTACCGGCCAATTCGTGTTGCTGGCCTCCCGATTACGGAACTCCAACGCACCCACCTTGAGTGATTCCGCCAATCGGCAGGCCTCCTGTCGCAGCGCATGGGCCGCTTGCTCGTTATCGGCGACAATGCCCCCGTAAACACAAAAAGGCAGGGCAGCCAGAGTATTACCAAACAGCGCACTTTTGACCTGAGCCAAGGGCAAAATACCGACGATGACACCCCCATCCTGAGCATACAAAAAATGGGTGCTGTGCCCGAAGGCGAGCTCCAATACGGTTTTCCAACCCGCTCGATGGAAAAAGGTCGCCGCCTCCGCGCGCTGCACATAATCATCCCAGCGATCTACCGACTGAGCATCCAGCCTTTCGACACTTAGCGTCACTGCAACTTCTCTCTGGGCAAAAATATCGCATCCATGCGTCCCCACTGGAAATCGCTGAGCAGTTTCTCCAGTCTAGCGTAAGTGCGATTCAGGTTAAGATAATGTCGAAAACGCGTCTTAATACCAAGCCCCTGTGGCCGTGGCTGATGCGGATCAATTTCCCAGGGGTGGAAATAGAATATTCCCGCCTGGCCATCGACCACGTTCACATGCGATAACGCCCAGCGCGAAAATGGGTAGGGGAACAGCCGAAACCATCCTCCACCGCCGCAATTGATATTGCGGCCTGCCAGTGTCACGGTGGTAATCGGTATCTCCAGAAGACGACTACCCGCTGCTTCAAAGGCGAATCGCGGCGCATCAGGAATACCGTAAAGATCATGGCGAATCGGTACGATGCTAGAGCTGTAGCGATATCCCGCTTCAGCCAGTTGCTCCCATGCCCAGGATTCACTGGCGCCGATCGAATAGCTGGCAGCGCGGTAACCCAACACCGGCTCACCACTGATGTCCTGCAGCAATTTACGGGTACGCTCGATATCTTTGCGGAACTCCTGCGGTGTCTGCGTATTGACGCGCACATGGTCCCAGCCATGACTGGCAATCTCGTGCCCCCCGCTAACGATTTTTTTTACCAGATCCGGATAGCGCTCAGCCACCCAACCCAACGTAAAGAACGTCCCCCGCACCTGATGTGCGGCAAATAAATCAAGGATACGCAGTGTATTGTCCTCAACTCGTCGGGGCCAAGTTTGCCACTGGGTTTTATCGACATGCGCTTCAAAAGCTGATACCTGAAAGTAGTCCTCCACATCAACCGTCATGGCATTGATGACACTTGTGGTGCCCGGCTGGGGAGCTCGGGTACGCATCAGTTGCGATCCATCGCCCATCGATTGATGACCTGAACAATACGTTGAGCCGCGTTGCCGTCCCACAATTCCGGCACCCGGCCAACCTTGCCACCCGTTCTGATGACATCCTCATAGCAGGACAGAATTCTGGCGACATCGGTTCCGACAATGGTATTGGTACCCTGGCTCACGGTAATGGGGCGTTCCGTATTCTCACGTAACGTGATGCACGGGACACCCAAAGCGGTGGTCTCTTCCTGGATACCCCCAGAATCGGTGAGTACAACACGCGCATCTTTCATCAACCCCAGCATTTCAAGATACCCCTGAGGCGGAATCGTGGTGATAGCAGAGTCTGCTAACAATCCTTCCAATCCGGCTGCGACTATCCGCGATTCCGTGCGTGGGTGGATGGGAAATACAAGCGGCGTGCTCAGGCTAATTTGCACCAGTACCTTTAGCAATCCTGTGAGCACGTCCGGATCATCAACATTGGACGGGCGGTGCAGCGTCACCAAACCATACTCCCCCCCCAAGACATCTACCCTCCGACAGTTGACTTTAGCTAGCGTAGAGTGTGACGGCACAGCGTCGTTGAGGTTGTACCGCAGCGTATCGATCATTACATTCCCAACAAAATGTATTCTGTCTGCCGGAATTCCTTCACGCGCCAGATTGTCCGAGGCGCTCGCCTCGGTGATAAACAACAATTCGGACAGCTGGTCTGTAAGAATCCGATTGATTTCCTCAGGCATGCTGCGATCGCCACTGCGCAGGCCAGCCTCCACATGAATGACGGGGATACCTTTCTTCACAGCAACGAGGGCACAGGCAATGGTAGAGTTAACATCTCCCACCACCAGCACGGCGAGGGGGCGCGATTCGTCGAGGACAGGCTCGAAGCGCTTCATAATATCTGCCGTCTGTTGGGCATGAGTTCCCGATCCGACCTCTAAATCGACATCCGGTTCAGGAATGTGCAGCTGGTCAAAAAAGGCACGTTTCATAGTCGCATCATAGTGCTGCCCTGTGTGCAGCAATCTGGCGGACAGTGAAGAATCTGGTTCTGCGAACGCCCGCATAATGGGGGCTATCTTCATAAAATTTGGTCGGGCACCTACAATGCAGAGAATCTGACCAGCCCCCAATACTGCGCCCATAGTGGTATCCCCTAGAGGCTGATATTGACCGTCGCCATGACCTGATTTTCCTGGTACCCGCCGAAGGAGTTGTCTGACTGCTGATCAGTATATTGATAGTTGAGTGACAGGTTGGCTCGACTATTTATCGGTCGTCCCACTGTCACACTAGTGATCCAGGACTCGGAACTCCCGGAAAACTGAGAGTTGGGAACCCCAAATAGCGTCGCGGATTCACTGTCGTTCCAGGCCATTGTGCCGGACACGCTATAGGTTCGCGACAATTGGGGGCTGACGGAAATGGCCAAGCCCTGGAAGGTGGACTGTTCGCCATTGTCCTGCTGTGTTTGATCAGAGTGATTTCCTGAAATGTTAAGGGTGGCACGACGCCCAGTATAGGAATATCCAAGAGTAAACCTCTCATCCAGAATGGGGCCGTTGCTATTCACTGCAAAGTTATTCACATAGTTGGGGTTGAGTAAATCCTGCTGCGTACGAATGTCATTACTGAAGGAAATCGACTTATTATAGGAGGCCGTGAACGTACTTCTTTTGCGGGTGTGGGAAACATTGACGCGCGGCGCCTTGCCATAAAAACGATCTGTCATCCCGACACCCACCGTGGTGCGAGATGATGGCGTCCAGCGCGCTCCAAAATCCCAGACACTCCCACCCGTATCATCGTCATTGACAGTTTGAAAATCATTCCATTCCCAGCCGGTGCCGGCATTGACCTGCCACCGGCGATCAATCTGGTAACCCAGTTGCAACCCGGCTGATTTTAACTCCGTGTCCTCACGTGGCGCCACAGTACCCGTATTCAAGTTGACGAAGTCGCTTTCGCTATATTGTACCTTTCGGTAATTCCCCAGCCAGTTCCAGGACAGCTGCGACGAGGTATCGTTCGCCAGGTTAGCCGCCCATGCACTGCTGGTGCTGTCATTGACAACATCCTGTGTATTTATGACTTCATTATAGGTGTAGCGAATGTTGTACTTGGCGGTATCTTTCAGCCGCCGGGAAATAACGGGGCTCACTGAATACAAATAGTAGGTATTGGTATTACCATTACGATTGAGAGTGTCGCCTGCACCTCCCACGAACGGGCTGACTTCATTTTGGTTGGCCGTAGCACTTGCATTCACATTGACCCAATCCTCTATCAGCACGGCGGAGCCTGCTGCATTTACATTGGGCGCAAATTGCTCGCGGTCGCTATTGAATCCACCCGCACATTCATCATCTCTTAACTGACCATTGGAGAGCGAGTTGAATTGCACCGAGCCATTCAAATTGAATTTAGCTCTACTACCCTCTGAAGCAATCGAACCTGAAGGGGTCAACAGGCCAATCCCCGCCCAATCCAGCTGCTCCTGCTTATCTGTATTACTAAGGCACACATTGTCGGTGTAGAAGATACCAGGGGACACTGTTGCGGCAACATCCCAATTGGCTGCGGCGAGAGCATTCTCAGCCAGTGTGCAGCCCAGTGCGACCCAAAGCAGCGGTCTCAGAGACAAATATGTGGTATCTGAACGCATTCCTATTATCCCGCTTCTGGTGCAGCTTCTCTGCTACGATGACCGTATCCGTAAGGTCCACCGCCATATCCGTACGAGTAGTAGTAAGGATTAATGCGTCGGCGGGCCCGATTAAGTACCATACCGACCATTTTCTCTTCACCAATGTGTTGAATAGCCTGCGTGACAGCATATTGGGGGGTCATATCGGCGCTGACAACAAAGACGATTTGACCCATAAAACTGGCCAGAACAGCCGCTTCAGTCGTCAGTAATAGTGGGGGTGAGTCGAACACGATTACCCTGGTCGGATCTTCGTCAGATAACTCCAACATCAACTGCCGCATTCTTTCGCTAGCGAGCAATTCGTTGGCGTGAGTGTGCACACCGCCTGCGGGAAGTATCCGCAGCTTTTCAACATTAGTCGGCAAAATAAAATCAGACGCTTTGGCCCCCCTATTCTCCAGTACGTCAATTAGCCCAGGACTGGTTGATGGGACACCCAACATACGCCCCGCTTCGGCTTTGGCGGTATCGGCGTCAACGAACAACACATGTTTGTCCCGCTCCATGGCTATACTCAAGGCTAAACAGATGGAACTGAACGTTTTACCGTCTCCCTCCAGAGCACTGGTTACCATTATCAGGTTGCCGTTGGGGATTGCCGGTGTCACGGAGTCTCCGGCAATGTTGATCAACAATGGCCTCTTGATCGTTCGGTACTCTTCCGCAATAGCACTGCGCGGAATAGCCGGGGTTAATATACCCAATTCCCGCAACTCCTTAAACGGAATTTTTACGATTTTGCCTTTGAACCCCTCGGAAGATTCTCTGCCCCTGGGGATTGTCTCTTGTTCGCGAAAAGCGGCTGCTGTGAGTTGATCTGAGGCGACAGTGCTATCTTCGGCGCGCTGCACAGTATTCACAGGATCGCCTTCCCGGGCGACCTTGTCCGCAATGGCTTCGCGGGATTTCTGGCGCGCGTCACCCTTGCCTTTACCGAGCGCTTTGACTGCCTTCTCAATGATACTCATTACTAATCCCGCTCATTACCATTCAGATTGTCGTTGCTATGCAAATGGGGGCTTCTCCTCAGATCGAGAGTAAGCCGCTCTGCCCCACGGCCATACCTAAAAACACCAGAAGCAGGCACACGCTCAGAGATGCAAATGCCAATACTCCGTTGCGTTCGCTGCGCCTCTGCTCGCGCTGCAGATTGATGCTGACCGATCCCAATACTGGCAAACCGGTAATCTTCATGAGGGTACGCACATCAAAAATAACAGGGTAGACCAAAGAAATCAGCAGACTGACACCCACGCCCGCAGCAATACTCACCCCCAAAACGATGGCGTTAAGCATAAGTTTATCTGGTTCACTGGGCTTTAGTGGAACGTAAGGAGGATCAATGACTCGGAATGTCACATCACTGGCTTTTTCTTCCACATCCTGTCCGAGCCGAGCCAACTCGCGCTTCTGCATCAACGCCGAATGCTGACTATTTATTATCTCGTAATTGCGAGAAAGCTGCTTCAGCTGTCCCTCGACTTCAGGGATAGTACTCACTTGTTCTTCGAGCTGGACTACACGCTCCTCATACTCCTTAACACGCGCCTTGAGGGCTTCAATCTTACCGCTGGTTTCAGACAATGACTGGCGCATCGCGAGATACACCGGGCTACTGGTTAGCCCAGAGTACGGTATTATGTTGCTGCCTGTGCTGGTCCTGTCGCCCTTCGGCTTTTGGATTTGCGCCCGATACTGCGCTACTCGCTTTGCCTCTTCCAGCGTTTTTTCCGCCACCAACCCCTCCAACAGTGATATCAACTGCCGCACTTCGGGATGCCGATCCGTGTATTTGACAGTAAGCTGGTTAATCTGGTCTTGGACAGCAATAATCTGAGAGTCCAGCGGTGTCAGCCTTGGCTCCCCCGTCGCCGTCTTGTTCGGAATTATTATTGGTGCTTCGGGGATAAACAAAGGATCATATAATGGGTCTTCACCCTCAATTTGTCGCTGCAGCTCAATCTCCCTATTTTCCTCCTCCTTCAACATCAGACGAGCCTGACTCAGCTTCGCTCTCTCGCTGTTGAGATTCGCATAATAACCCCCGCCTTGGCCACCCAGGATTTCTATATTTTTTTGCTTGAAATTCGCAACGTTCGTCTCCGCAGTAATAAGTCGCTCTTCATAGGCCTTTATCTGATCTTCCAAAAAACCCAAGGAGCCAGAGGCATCTTCGCGTTTACCACTCAATGAACTTTCTATAAATACTGTAATCAGTGCCTGCGTGATCCGCTTCGCCGTATCCCTATCGGGATCTTGCACAGCAATAGAGTAAAGTGACTTGTCCTGCTGCCCTCCCGATAAGGTAATTGCTTTCGACAAATCCAATAGCAATTTCTCCTTTTCCTTCGCGGTGGTTACCTGAAGATCCAAGTCTGTCATGCGCATTAGTTTTTCGAGATTTGGGCGACTCAGTAGAGTACGACTGAGCAAACCAATACGATCTTGAGTATCAGGCTGGATAGTTAAGCCTGCCAGCAATGGTCGCAATAGGCTGTTTGTATCCACATAGACTCTTGCACCAGCCACATAGGATTCAGGCAATTGCCACACCCATATCCAGCCAGCTATGGCAAACACCCAGGCGATAGCAAGGGCCAACCAGCGGTGACGCCAGACACCCCAGATATATGAAAATACCTGTGCAAGAATTTCCTGCATCCGTTGCTTCCCCTTACCCCACCATTAACGCCAGTCTAGAACCAGGATTCAGTAACTATTATAATATCGCCCGGCATCATCGACATGTCGGCCGAAATATCGCCATCCCTGACCAAATCATCAAGGCGCAAGCTGTAGGTTACCTGCTGCCCATCGACCATGCGTACCAATACAGAGCCATTGCCATCGGCATAGGTGGTGAGACCACCTGTCGCGATCATAAGATCGAGCAGGGTCATGTGCTTCTTAAAAGGTACGCGTTTGGGAGTGGTAGCTTCACCCACAACTCTGATAGTCTGCCATGGCACCCCGACAAACCCACTGGAAACGACGCTTACCACCGGTTGACGGACATAGTCGGAATACGCTATCTCGATATCGCGAGCCAGCTGTGTCGATGTCTTGCCACTGGCCTGGATATCCTCCACCAGATGTGTGGTAAGTTTTCCATCTGGGCGCACTGTGCCTTTAGTGCTAAGTTCCTCGTTACCCCAGACGAAGATGTCCACCGAATCGCCTGGACCCAAAATATAGTCGTAATCAACTTCTACATTTTTTTGTGAATCTGGGATAGGAGGGTGAGAATTAGAATCGAATGGATTGGAACTGCACCCAGCACATAGGATGAAAACAAGGGCTGCTATACCCGAGCTCACTTTTTGTAGTGGTGAGAAGGAATTTAAAACTGCACCATTATTGCCAATCATTTATTTCTCCTTGGGGCAAACACTAGTCCGCCTCTGAATTCAAATTTTATCACGCAGCCAATGACGGAATTCGCTTACCCGACGAACATTGTGAACAACATCACACAGATACTTTGATCCCTACTTATACTTACCGCCAGAACCGCTCTAACCTCTTAAACTTGACCCTTTACATACACCGCCTGTATACCACGAGACAGTTAACTGCGTAAGCTCAACGCCAGAGATCATTACTAAGCTCTATCTGTACTATTCTATGTGGCTCCTTGTCAATTGCCGCCCCGGATGGTTGATCTTCGGCTGAAACACTGAGCACCCCACGCCCTTCCGAGTTAAGCCTAGATCGATCAATACCGGCATCGACCAGATATTGCTCTACCGCGTCGGCTCGTTTGCGAGATAACGCGAGATTATAATACTCCTCCCCCTGACTATCAGTGAACCCCGTGATCGAAGCGAGGATATCGGGTTGATCGCGTAGCACCTTTAACGCACTATCGAGCGCTTGCAGTGAACCCGGAAGCAAGTCATCGCTATCAAAAGCAAAACTAACGAGGACTGTCTGTTCAAAATTCTCTGGTGCCGGATTTGCGCCTGGCAATAACGTACTGTCTACTTCGATAGCGGGACTAGCTGACGCTGAATCACTCGAATCTGACGTCGAAACATTTGCTAGCTCAATCGACTCAGTTGATGCAGGAAGTTCAGGAGCCGAAATCGGCTTCGCTGAGGCAATGGACTGACCGCTTCCCACATAGGCTTGCGGCTGAGATTCTAGTTCTGGATTCGACCGACTTTCCTGATGAGATAAATAGACCTTCAGCGCAAGCGCAAAGGAGACGGCTACAATTACGATAAAAATCAGAGCAAAACCACGTCTCCAACTGAATTGCGACTCTACGAACCTTTCAGTTCGTGGCGCAAGAATTTCCTCTCCCCCATCCGACTCTAGCCACCGGGGGTCAGAATCTAACGCCACACTGTCATACGAGCTTGTACTGCTCTGATCTTCTCTTGGCTCATCTTCAAGGTGGTTCTTCAACTCATCTGGATCGATTGCACCGTTAGTGGGAAGCGAATGGGATATCGAAGCTACCCCGGAAATGTCTTTTTTTTTTGCCTCGTCTGTGCGCTCGACCTGGTCCTCGGGAGCAGAAGTAAATGACTGCGTATTTACCGTGTGCAGATGGAGTTCTGGTCGCACCGGTGACGATACTACCGGCACAGGCACCCACTCGGGCTGTCCGTTTAGTACGAAATCATCCTGCGAGAATCCGGTACCCGCCGCGAGACTTTCTGCCTGAAGTTCGCTGATCACGACGCACACATCCTCTACCTCAATGGCGTGACGCTGCTCTACACTACCCAACAGGAACAGACGGCTACAAATGAGATTGATCCTGCGTGGAACCCCTTCGCTAAATCTGTGAATCACCGGAAAGATTGCCCTGTCGATCGCTGGGTCACCGTTCCACCCTACCGCTGCAAGGCGATGTATCACGTAGGCTTCGGTCTCGTCCTCTTCCAGCCCGTCGATATGAGTTGCCGCCACGATGCGCTGATGGACCTGCTCCATTGCAGGAGAGAGAATCAAATCCCGCAACTCCGGCTGCCCCAACAAAAAAATCTGTAGCAGGGGTTGGCCGCCAATTTGGATATTGGTAAGCAGCCGCAACTCTTCCATTGCAGAGGATGATAGATCTTGAGCCTCATCGACAATCAACAGGGCCCGTCGGCCCTCTCTGTGCCACCTGTGGAACAAGATAGTCAGGCGCTGCAACAATTCGGCCTTGTCGAGTTTAGCGGAGCCTATGCCGAAACTATAGGCGACTGTCTTCAGCAGATCGTCAGCATCCAGCTGGGTGCACACCAGGTTTGCCGTAAACACCCTGTCCCTGGACAGACTTTCCACCAATTCGCCAATCAGTGTGGTCTTACCAGTTCCGGGCCTACCGGTAATCATCACAAACCCTTCAGCGCGCTTGAAGGCATAGGCCATGTAAGCCCGTGCCTTGGCGTAGCCTTTGTGCTCAAAGCAGAACCTGTGATCAGGACTGAGTCGGAAAGGTTCAGCCTTAAAGTTGTAAAAGACTTCATACATCCGGAATTTTCACTTACATGAGAGCGCTCTTCGAGAGCTTCACAGACTTCAAACGCCTTTGCAAGGCACATTACCGTTACCACTTGGAGGTATTTTGACCTAAACTCAGGGGCCCACAGCAGATTGAGCACTCGAGACTCAGGCTCCCCGTTTCGCGGTGCAAACTATTCGGAGTACAAAATGTATAAACATCTTACTTTGGCCGGTTCGATCTCAGGAATTTTGGGTGCATTGATCTGCTTCATCGCTGTGCTTGCTCGAATCGCTGACTACTATTATCTGGCGGGATACCAGTCCACCACAGTATTTAGTATGGGTGTAGGCATGATGGTGTTTGCCTGTCTGGTGAAGCTGGAATCGCTGCCAAGCCAGACCCGGGGGTAGCAATTCCCGCGACCGGCAGCGTGCGTCTCTCCTGCAGAGACCCCACTTATAGCACTGCTCGGGGACCGCCCCTGAGAGGGCGGCAACGTACGATTCAAGGCAATGCGTGCGTAATGTCAGCATTCTTTACAATTTCTCCTGGAAATGTAGTCTCGTGGTAGGCGGTTAGCCAAGAAAATAACTTAACTTACTGTATTTATTAGGATATTTTACTTTTCGGTACGGATTTTGCACTGATATCGTTCAAAGCCCCTACCAACCATTGTGTGAGGCGGCTCACAGGCACCTGGCAAGCCAGTGTCCGAGGGTGTTCGGTGGTGGTAAAGTCGATGTCATGGGCTACTATTATAGTGGGTCGACGCTAAAACAAGCTGGCGATCAAGGAAGGGGGGGTGGCGTGGGTAGTTTCACCGATAAAGACAGCGATACGAAGACCGTAGGTGAGCAGCTGACACCGAACGGGGAGTTGCAAAATCTCAATCGGCGCCGCTTCTCTAGGAATGCGCTTGCGAGCAGCGCGGTGCTGCTGTCCCTTGCTAATCGATCCGCTTGGGGAGGCCAAACCATGGGCGTCATGTCAGTGGCGACCTTGAATTCTTTCAATCCGGCGACGGGCCTGTTCGTTTCAGCGCCAAGCGGCAACCTGAACCGAAGCTCATTGCAACAACCTAGCAAGCCAGCACACAATGTGGAACTAGCGAAAGAAATACACCGTGTTTCATCACCACCCGACTATCTGGGCACCGATGGAAAATACTCAACCTGCAAGGATCCCCGGTCGTTTGATAGCATAGTACTAGTCAATGGGAAATGTCCTCGCTGACAGTAAGCGCTTCGCGAGGGTAATCATTTGTCCCGAGAACAGACGGCCAATCTTATCCAGCAACCCCCGAATCAACCACCTCTGGCACTAGTCATGCGGGCAGCCTTTTGGAATAATTACCGCCCCTACTAGCAAATCTCCGAATCTATGAAATGGCGCAGTGATTCCGTAGGTCGATTTTATGACAGCAACGAGAGCACCGTGGTGTATTTCGATTCGCATAGCGGCGACACACATCTACTTAGTGAATTTGCTGCCTATATCATGCAACAATTTGCCGGTGAGCCCCTGACCACTGAGGAATTGATGAATAAGATATCACCTGAAGTCGAATCGGGCGATGTCTCGGATTTGAGAGAATCTGTAGTGGGTATACTAGAGGAATTATTCGCCCTAGACCTTCTGAAACAAGAATAGATGCAACTCCTCGGTCACCTATCAGCAGATGACTTCAGACAGCGTCTGACTCGCGGAAAGATACCTCTACGTGTGGGCCCTTACATCTACAATCTACAAAGCAATGTGCCATCGGTGGCCGCTGGCATTGAAGTGCTATATGCAGACTTTGAGCTCGCCGACCCGCTAGAATTTGTTGACTATAATATCGCGATCCTGCGCAACGGCTTTCTTTCGCGTATTAGAGGCGAAGCTGAGTTTCTTTTTGATGGGAAAAGTCCGTTCGATACTATCCCGACTGGACAAGCCTACGCCTTTCTGGAATGGGGCATGAACTGGTGTGTATCTCTGCACACCAACGAATATTTGAAATTACATGCAGCAGCAGTCTCCAAGGGAAATACAGCCATCATCATGCCGGGTGTCCCAGGCGCAGGGAAGAGTACTTTATGCGCAGCACTGGGCCTGAGCGGCTGGCGAATTCTATCTGACGAGCATGCCATGATTCCGCCCCATACTGCAGAGATCGTTCCGTTATGTCGTCCTGTGAGTTTGAAAAACGAAAGCATTGCAGCGATCAAGTCCTTCTCATCAAGTGCCGTATTCGGTCCCGTCAGCAAAAAAACGCACAAGGGCGTGGTAGTGCATATGAAGGCAGATCTGCAAGCGGACAGCCATGACACGAAAAATGTGCAGGCTCGAGCAATGATTTTCCCCAGATATTCTAAGGACGAGCGACAGCAACTAAGTCCGCGTCCACGTACCGATAGCTTTATACTGGCCGCTTATCATTCGTTCAATTACAGCTTGCTCTGTGAAGCGGGTTTCGACGCGATGAGAACGCTAATCGAGAATGTGGATTGCTATGATCTGATCTATCATGATCTCAACTGGGCAGTTAAGGCGGTGAATGATTTGCCTGGCCTGCAGGGCGCGTGATGAGTTTTTTGCTACAGCAACTATTGCTCGAACCACGCGATATCCTGAATCTCGACAATAGCCAGATAACCCAGATACTATCTCAGGCGCGCAACTCCAAGCTACTGGCCTCGCTCGCTATCGAACTACACCGTGCCGGAGTGGACTCGCAACTTCCTGCAGTAATCACTCGCCATTTTCAGTCAGCACTACTAATTCATGAAAAACAAAAAAGGGATCTTGCCTACGACGTTGAAAAAGTGAAACTGGCACTGGACTCGATTGACGAAAGACTGGTTTTACTTAAGGGCGCGGCCTACCTGTTGAGTGAACTCCCAGCCAGTCGTGGGCGCATCATCACCGATATCGATATCATCATTCCACATCGGCGTATCGACAAGGCAGAAAGAGCTCTAAACGAAACTGGCTGGGAGAGCAGCCATATCAACGCGTACAACGATCGTTACTATCGGAAATGGGGGCATGAGATTCCACCGCTCACCAACACAAAGCGTGGCACGACACTGGATGTGCACCACAACATCTTACCTCCAACCGCCGGATCAAAAGTCGACGCAGACCTGCTTTTTGAGAACCTGCGTGAAATCAAACCAGGAATTTTCACGCTCTCCTGGCAAGACATGGTAATCCACAGCGCCACACATCTCTTTCACGAAGGTGAATTCCATCACGGACTACGCGATCTATGGGATCTGAATCAAATGCTGCGGGACTTCCCCGACCGGGACCCACATTTCTGGGATGGATTGGTAAAAAGAGCACGGGATCTCGACTTAGTGGGCTCCCTTTTCCACGGCCTGAGTTATGCGCAACAAATCTTTGGGACACCCTTGCCGACGTGGGTTATCGACGACGCGAGCGACTGGTCACGACGGCTACGTAAACCGCTCATGGATTTCCTGTTCCTGCGCGCATTTCGGCCGGATCATCCGCAGTGCGCGCTGCGCTGGACCGGCTTGGCGCTCAATATGCTGTACGTGCGTTCGCATTATTTGCGTATGCCGATTTATCTGCTATTACCACATCTTGCCAGAAAAGCCTGGATGCGGCGGTTCGATGATGGGGAGCCATCTCGGGAACATCGCGAATCGGAGGGGGTTTAGAAACAGGCGTCGTTATGCCAGCGCGGTGTCACAAGCGCCACACATTCAATCCGGCTTCCTGCAGCTCGCCCCTGTCTAACACCGACTTGATATCTATCAATGTGGCGCCTTCAACCATCATCGCCCCATATTCTGCCACATTCCATTTCAAGTACTGAGCGTGAGGGACAGCCAGAATCACAGCCTGACAATTCCTCACATCCTCCAACGCACAAAGCTCTATTCCATACTCCGCCTGCGCTTCCGCAGGATGTGCCAAAGGGTCGTGCACCACCACATCACAGCAGTACTCCCGCAATTCTTCGATAATATCCACTACTTTGGAATTGCGCAGATCGGGGCAGTTTTCTTTGAAGGTCAGGCCCAAAACTGCCACTTTTGCGCCACTCACCCGGTGCCCGTGCTGTACTAGGCGCTTCACTGTTTGCTCGGCCACGAATTTTCCCATGGTGTCGTTGGTCTTGCGTCCGGCCAGGATTACCTGCGGGTGGTGACCCACCGCCTCGGCCTTGTAAGTCAGGTAATAGGGGTCGACCCCGATACAGTGGCCGCCGACCAGGCCCGGCCTGAACGGGAGGAAGTTCCACTTGGTTCCAGCCGCCTCCAGCACATCGAGGGTATCGATATTGAGACGGTTGAAAATCAGCGCTAGCTCATTCATTAGTGCAATATTGAGATCGCGTTGGGTGTTTTCAATGACCTTAGCGGCTTCGGCAACTTTAATACTGGCTGCCCGATGAGTGCCGGCATTGACCACTGCACCATAAAGGGTTGCAACTTTCTCGAGCGTTTCCGGTGTATCCCCGGAAACGACTTTGATGATGGTCTCCAGGCGATGCTCCTTGTCACCAGGATTTATGCGCTCAGGGGAGTAACCGACATAGAATCCTTCCTGAGTACCAGTCTCACCTCTACCAGCCCACGGCAACCCGGATGCCTTCTCCAGCAGAGGTACGCACACTTCTTCAGTACAACCGGGATAAACGGTTGATTCGAAGATTACTATAGCCCCCGGCTGCAGATGCGCGCCCACAGCCCTACAGGCACCTTCCAGCGGCGAGAGATCAGGCCTACGTGCCTGATCAATTGGGGTAGGCACCACCACGATTATAATCTGCGCCTCGGACAGCTTACTGGCATCACTGGTGAACTCCAGCATGCTCGCCTGAGCCAACTGCTGCGGCTCCACCTCACCACTGGGATCGCAACCAGCGCGATAGTGGGCGAGTTTCTCCTCGTTCAGATCCAGGCCGATTGTTCGACGTATGCGACCAAAAGCGACCGCCAGAGGGAGTCCAACATACCCTAATCCCACAACTGCTATGGTGTCCAAAGTTTCCATTCCCGATGAACCCTTATCTCAGATTTCCCAAAAACCACTCGCTGGTGACCACCAGTCCCTGATCAACTGTGTGCGTTGGATAGTACCCTAGCAACTCGCGAGCCCTACTAATATCTGCTTGGGAATGACGCACATCCCCCTCACGGAATCCCGCGTATACAGGCTCAATTTTCTCGACCCCGGCTACACCCTCAGACAGGAGCGAGCGGATTGAGTAGAACAACTGATTTAGTGTAGTCCGATCACCTACGGCAACATTGTATACCCGATTACAAGCTTGTGGATTTTCACATGTAGCCGCCAGCAGATTGGCCTGCACCGTGTTATCAATAAAGCAAAAATCCCGCGAGGTCTCGCCATCGCCGTTTATTTGCGGCGCACGGCCTTGACTCAGTTGCTCGAACCACCGAGGCATCACAGCTGCATAAGCACCTTGCGGGTCCTGGCGCGGACCGAATACATTGAAGTACCGTAGGCCAATACTTTCCAGATTATAGGTACGGGAGAATACATCAGCATACAGTTCGTTCACGTACTTGGTGACGGCATAAGGAGATAATGGATTGCCAATGGCGTCTTCTACCTTGGGTAATCCGGGATGGTCTCCATAGGTAGATGACGATGCCGCATAAACGAACCGCTTCACATCAGCATCCCTGGCTGCAACCAGCACATTAAGAAATCCGTCTACATTGGCACGGTTAGTAAGCAGAGGGTCGGCAATGGAACGAGGGACGCTGCCCAGAGCCGCTTGATGCAGCACATAATCAGCGCCCCGCGTAGCCTCTTTACAGGCGGCAAGGTCGCAGATATCCTCCTCCATGAACGAAAATCGACTCCAGTTCTGCTCCCCCACCCTGACCCGAACATCGTCAAGATTTGCTGGGAAGCCGGTAGCAAAGTTGTCCAAACCCACTACATCCTGCCCCAGGGTGAGCAGCCGCTCCACTAAATGGGACCCAATAAATCCCGCAGCGCCAGTAACCAGCCACCGCAACGGCTGCTGCACAAGTTTTAACTGTAGTGCCTCGTAGGCAGACGTAGACAATGAACGATCCCTTCCAATTATTCTGAAACGAGCGTGTCGATTATTGTGTGCGGCGCATCTCAGTTATTCCCTGACAGCATTTACACTTATGGGGCGGAAGTATAGTGTTTCTCATAAGGTACCGCTATCGCGGAACGTGACTTGGTACACGATTTAGTGAGTTTAGAAT
>JANNXP010000152.1:0-25667 GCA_031409615.1 Haliea sp.
CTCTGGCGAAGTGGCCAACTGCAAGTCAAAGTATTTCTGGAAGTCTGCCACCAGGGATGCGCTGTTAATATCCATAAGACTCACCACAATAGAACGGCAAAATCGGCGTCATTTGCATCTGCCCCAAACGCTCACGATACAGTAGCCCTAAGCCCATAATGAGTAAAGGTCAGAATCACTCAATACGCGACCGTAGGTAATCAATCAGGTCGTCCATCGCCTCATCAATGATCTGAAAAACCCGCTCAAACCCCTCGGTACTGCCAAAATAGGGATCAGGCACTTCCAATAGTGGTTGCCCCACATGGTAGCTGAGCAGAAAGCTGAGCTTGTCCTGATGTTCCGGGGGGCATAACTGCCTAAGGGCGCGCATATTCGATTCGTCCATGGCGAAAATAAAATCACTACGCACCAGATCGCGTGCGGTGACCCGGCGCGCTCTTATCTTTCCAAGATTTATTCCCCGCAGCGCAGCGACCTTTTGCGCACGTTGGTCAGGCCGACAACCCGGCTGCGATGCTTGCGTACCCGCCGAACACACCTGCACCCGATCGCACAGTTCAGTCTGCTGCAAGTAATGTCGCAGCAGACCCTCAGCCATAGGTGAACGGCAAATATTTTCCGTACAGACCAGCAGAATGCGGGTCTTGCGCTGAAACAGGGTCAAGAGGTGGCCTCCGAAAGAGCAGCACTTGATTAGCGAAGCGCTACATCAAGTCGCAACACATGCTACCAGAGATTCCAAAAAGGCTGCAGTTCCGATTCGCAGTCGCGGGCTGAGTCGCACCTATCGCGGATCAAGCAACGGCTTGATGTACTTGGCCGGTACAGCGTAAGTAATGCCGGATGGACTGGACAACATGGTCTCCCGAGTCTCCTTCACCACCACACTGTTCACTACTCCAACAACAGTTCCTGTATTGAGCTCGAAAACCGGGCTGCCACTGTTGCCGGGATAGGCTGTGGCATCCAGCTGAAAAGCATCAAAGCCACTGCGCATGCGGCTTATCTTCAGGGTGTTCAGTTCGCTGGAGTCCGCTGACGGCTGCGCTGCCGGCGTGATGGCGGAAACGATGCCGCGGTGAGTGACGGGGTACAACCCCAACGCCATACCGATGGGAAAACCGGTAAACGCAATCTCCTGCCCCTCTCGCACCGACGCGGAATTTCCCAACTGCAGCGCGGGCAGGGCCGCACCCTGAATTTGCAGTAACACCAGATCATGCTCGACATCCCTGCGCAGTACCTGGGCCACATGAGCAGTAGCATTGTCACCATGCCCAGAAAAAACTGCGAGCGTTTGATAATTGTCGACATCAAGCTCTACCGCGATGACATGAGCATTGGTGACGATTTGACGACCATCGCCCACCACGAAGCCTGTGCCCCGGTATACCACTCGATCTCCCTTGACGTTTGGCTGCCGAGGCGGGTAAGCCGTACCTACGCCGACGATGGCGGGACGGACCTTTTCGATGAGGTCCGCAAGGCCTGCTGGCCAGGCCAGCTGTGCCACCAACAGGCCCAACAGAGCGGTCATTCTTAACGGCATGTAACCTCCTTTGCTGTGCAGTCATTCACAAATCGTGCGAACTGCCATTGTTCCGCAGAGGTATTCATCGCACAATTCGCACCCTGGCCACGAATGATATCGGCTACAATAACACTCTTTTACTGACGAGCCGCCCCCATCACTTTCATTGCGATACCAGACCTGGTTCATCAGTTTATCGCGCACAGTGCGCAAGCTGCTCCGGATGCGCCCGCCCTGCTCTACAAGGATCAGTCGTTTAGTTATGCGCAGTTGCAACTCCAGGTGGAGGCGATGGCCAGCGCATTGCTGGAACTGGGAGTCGGCGCGGGCGAAAGGGTTGCGGTGTATCTGCCGAAACAACCAGAAACGGTGTTCAGCCTGTTTGGTGCAGCGGCGGCCGGGGCCTGTTTTGTGCCCATCAATCCGCTGCTCAAACCGCGTCAGGTGGCACACATACTGCCGCACTGTAATGTCAGGGTGTTGATTACATCTGCCCCGCGTCTGGACTCATTGCTGGAGGTCCTGGAAAACTGCCCCGATCTGCACACCATTGTGCTGGTAGAGGATCAGGTACCAGAGAGCGCGCGCGCACTCCCGCAGCAGCTATTGAGCTACACCGGGTTCTGCAGCTCACCCGGTAGTGGGGCGATACCGCATCGCCGCATCGACATTGACATGACCGCTATTCTTTATACATCGGGCAGCACCGGCAATCCCAAAGGTGTTGTTCTGTCCCATCGCAACATGGTGGCGGGAGCCCGCAGCGTCGCCAGCTATCTGGGCAACTGTGCGTCTGACCGCATTCTGGCGGTGTTACCCCTGAGCTTCGATGCCGGACTCAGTCAACTGACCACGGCGTTTTCAGTAGGTGCCTCGGTCGTGCTCATGGACTATCTTTTGCCCCGTGACGTTCTCCGCGCGGTGGCGCGCTACGGCATCACTGGCTTGGCAGCGGTTCCGCCCTTGTGGAACCAGCTCAAGGATCTGGATTGGCCCGCTCCGGCCATACAATCGCTACGCTATATCACTAATACTGGGGGTGCCATGCCCGTGTCCACCACGCGCGCCCTGCGAAACACACTGCCGGACACCCTGATCTTTCTCATGTATGGCCTCACCGAATCCTTTCGCTCCACCTACCTGCCACCGGATCAGGTGGCTGTGCGTCCGGAATCGATGGCAAGGCCATCCCCAATGCCGAAATCCTGGTGATCAATGAAGAGGGACGCGAGTGTGCTCCCCACGAACCCGGTGAACTGGTGCATCGCGGCGCGCTGGTAAGCCTTGGCTACTGGAATGACCCACAGAAGACAGCCGAACGCTTTAAACCGTGCCCCGTGCAGCCTGGGGAGATCCCCACCACGGAACTGGCTGTGTGGTCAGGCGATCAGGTGATGAAAGATGACGATGGCTACCTGTACTTCATTAGCCGCAAGGACGAAATGATCAAAACGTCCGGCTACCGGGTGAGTCCCACTGAAGTGGAAGAAGTCGCTTACGCCTCGGGCCTGGTCGCCAGTGCCGCAGCTCTGGGGCTGCCTCATGCGGCCCTCGGCCAGGGCATACTCTTAGTCGTTACTCCCGCCGTAGACGCGAACCTCGATGTGAACCTGGAAGACATGGTGCTGGCTCATTGTCGCAGGGAACTACCCAATTTTATGGTGCCCGCCGCGATCGTCGCGCGCAGTGCCCTGCCCCACAACCAGAATGGCAAAATTGACCGGCGACTGCTGGCCGACGAGTATCAGAGTATCTTTCAGGACGAGTCGACATGAACGATAGCAGGAACCCCACTGAGGCTCCGCGGCACGCGCCGATGAATCAGTTCAAAGTGGTCGACAACTGCTTGTACATAGGCGGCCAACCACTGACCGAAATCGCCAGACAAGTGGGCAAAACGCCCTTCTATGCCTATGACAGCAGCCTGATGAGCGCCCAGGTGGAGCGCCTGCGTGCCGCCCTGCCCTCGGGCCTTCATCTGCACTATGCGATGAAGGCAAACCCGATGCCGGCAGTGGTGCAACACCTTGCCAGGCTCACCGACGGGCTGGATGTCGCATCGGCGGGTGAGCTCAAGGTAGCACTTGCAACTGGCGTAGATCCCGCCTGCATCAGCTTTGCGGGTCCGGGTAAATCCGATATCGACCTGCGGGCGGCCGTGGCCAGCGGTGTCATTATTAATATGGAATCCAACGGTGAAATGCAGCGCATAGCTGCGCTGGCAGAAGCGGCCGGCACTCGTCCCCGCGTCGCCATTCGCGTCAACCCCGACTTCGAACTCAAGGCGGCGGGCATGAAGATGGGCAGCGGCCCCAAGCCCTTTGGTGTTGATGCCGAGTGCGTGCCGGCCATGCTGGAGACGTTGGGCACGTTGCCCTTGGACTTCATGGGATTCCACATTTTCAGTGGTTCCCAGAACCTGCGTGACCAGTCTATTATTGAAGCGCAAAGCAAAACCTTCGAGCTCGCCTTTCGTCTCGCCCAGGCGGCCCCCGCCCCCGTGCGCTGGCTCAACATTGGCGGCGGTTTGGGTGTGCCCTACTTCCCCGGGGAGCAGCGCCTGGCGTTGGCCGCCATCGCCGACAATTTGGCGCCGTTGTTAGAAACGGCGCGGGAGCGTCTACCGGGGGTGGAAATCGTCATGGAACTGGGCCGCTACTTTACCGCTGAAGCGGGCATCTATGTCTGCGAGGTGGTGGACAGGAAGGTATCCCGGGGCGAGACATTCCTGATCACCAATGGCGGTTTGCACCATCATCTGGCCGCCTCCGGCAACTTTGGGCAGGTCATTCGCAAAAACTATCCCCTGTGCCTGGGCAACAGAGTCACAGGCAACGAAATGGAGGTGGTCAATGTGGTGGGGCCCTTGTGCACCCCGCTGGATATACTGGGGAACAAGGTCTCTCTTCCGCCCGCAGGGCCGGGAGATTTGATCGTAGTATTTCAGTCTGGAGCCTACGGACTGACCGCCAGCCCGATAGACTTCCTCAGCCACCCACACCCGGGGGAGATTTTCCTCTAACGCCTCGCACCAACCTCGGACACCCTGGTATCTGCTTGCTATTATTGATTTTTTCTTGCATCAGACATACCATACCTCGCTGGATATCTTGCAATATTAAAAAAAACGCTGTCATGCAAAATTAAAACCCCAGTCATGCAATTGTAACCGGGCGTTGAGAGAGTAGCGAACAGCTTCACATTTATGGCGGAAATGTGGGCAGGCTGCCGGATCCAGTGCTACCTTGGTACCAGCCTGAATCGATTTGTGGGTAAGTGTGACAATTAACTGTGCATAAGCTCCTGGCAGCTGCATCCAGCTTATAGGGCCAGGCAGCACGATTCCAGGTACAGAACTCGTAGACTTTTCCCCCGACAGTAGCGACACAGCTCGTTTTTCAGTCGGCAGAGCACGAGAACGAAGCAGTATAAAGGATTTGGCAATGGCTACGGTCAGGGTATTCAACCACCATGTTCATACGTCGTTTTATTGGCTTGCACTGGTCGATGCCGCCCTTTTTATGGTGGCCTTGTATGCCGGCACCTACATTTACTGCTTTGTTGCGTTAGAGCCCGCCAGCTTCCAGACCTATCTTCCAGACATTGCAGGCCGTGCCCTGCTGTACGCGCTCATTACCGTAGTCTGCCTGTTTACCATGGGACTTTACGAGCCGCGCATGCGGGAGGGCAGATCCGGGGTGTTGGTGCGTACCCTGGGCGGGTTTGTCGCTGCCAGTCTGGTGACTGCTAGCGTATTCCTACTCCTGCCCGACGCCCACCAGTGGGGCGCAGTACTGTTATACACCGTGCTTCTGTCTTTTAGTGCCAACCTCGTCAGCCGCCTGGCTTTTATTAACGTGACCGATCTGGAACAGTTCAAGAGCCGCGTGCTGGTTTACGGTTCAGGCACAGCGGCCGCCACCATTACCAGTTCAATGCGGCGCAAAACCGATCGGCAGGGTTTTACCATCGTGGGTTTTGTCAGGGTAGATGGCGAAGAATCAAGAGTAACGGGTGAACGAATTATCAACCTCCGTCAGCCATTAGCTGAATACGCCAGGCAAACCGAGATCGACCAGATCGTAGTCGCGCTGGACAACAAGCGTGACCAGACCCCCACAGATGAGTTGTTCAAATGCCGCTTGCAGGGTGTCAAGGTTCTGAATTTAGTGAATTTTTTCGAACGGGAGGCGGGCAAGATATTGGTGGACTTCGCCACCCCCGGCTGGATGACCCTGACCGAGGACCTGCGCAGCAATACCTCTACCAGTCTTACCAAACGCTGTTTCGACATTTGCACGAGCTTCCTGCTGCTGATGGCGACCTGGCCGCTGATGCTGGTAACGGCTCTGGCAATTTGGCTAGAGGATGGCTTCAGGGCGCCGATATTCTTCAGCCAGGAACGCGTGGGACTCAGTGGCAAGGCTTTTAAAGTCCTAAAATTTCGTAGCATGGGTGTGGACGCTGAAAAAGACGGCAGGGCGCGCTGGGCCACGGTGAACGACAGCCGCATCACCCGGGTCGGCTCCTTCATTCGCCGCACGCGAATCGACGAACTGCCGCAAATATTCAATGTACTCTCCGGCGAGATGGCCTTTATCGGCCCACGTCCGGAGCGACCGGAATTTGTAAAGCAATTGGCTGAACAAATTCCCTACTATAACTCCAGGCACGCCGTTAAGCCCGGCATCACCGGATGGGCGCAGTTGTGTTATCCCTATGGAGCTTCAGAAGAAGATGCGCGCCAGAAACTGCAGTTCGACCTCTATTATGTAAAAAACCAAAGTCTTTTCCTGGACTTCATGGTCGCCCTCAGCACCGTGGAGGTCGTACTCTTCGGTAAGGGCGCCCGCTAACCCAAATGTGTCAGCAATTTATACACTTCCCGGTTGTTGCCGCTTCCTCGCGGCGCTAAGATACTGCAAGCACCTGTATAATAAGCATTAACAAAATCGGCGCGAAATTTGCATGTACGTTTGCAAACTTTGCTTCTGCTGGCTATGGGACTGTAACGAATCATGGATGTGGTACTCATCATCCTCGGCGCTCTGGGCCTTGGGGCCATAGTAATATCTACGTATGTCTTCACGGTTGCGGCCCGCAGCTACGTGTCCGAGGATAGTAGGCGCTACGGTGGCCACACTGGCGAGATCACGCCGCATACTCCGGTGCCGCGCAACCCACTAGATCGCCGGGGAGTCAGGCCTGTGACATTTCCACTCACTGTCAATGGTATTCTGATTACCAACGACCGACGCTCGCTTCCCGATCGGCGCATGGCGACTTGAGAAGCGGTAAGCCAACAAACTGCCATCGGGCAGCCGTATTACTGCAATATGTACGATTGCACCCCTGAACAGACTCATGCTACTTTTTACGCAAGTGCTTGTTTTTAACTAAAAAAGCACTGCTGTAGAAGTCGCCGTCTCGAAGTGAACATGTTTAGCAGGCGAACCATCGGGCGCTGTATCCAGAAACTGGGGTAATCATTAATGGCATCGTTCGGGGCTGGGAGCGAAATGCATATCGTTGGGGCCTGGACCCAATGCCTATGACGATTGCAGGCAAAATCAATGCGTTAGTCCTTTCGATCTCCATTGCGGCGGGCTGCATTCTCACGGCAACTGCGCTGCAACGGGAATACTCGGTGACCCACGAACGCCTCATTAATCAATCCTATGACCGAGTGCAAAGCCAACCACAGTTGCAGGTTGCCATTTATCTAAACGACCAGCCCGAGCTGCAGGCGATACTGCAGGATTTGCTCAAATCCTCGCCCACCATCCGCTACGCCATTGCTCGCGACCCGACCGGCACCCTGCTAAGCAGTGTGCAGCAGCCCAACACACCACATGAAGAACTGGCACACTTTGACCAGTTGCGCGGTAGCTCTTCCGTGGTCGAGATGAGCATCACGTCACGTCACAGTAATGTTGCCACAGCAGGACGCAAGTCGTTGTTGGCGTTACCTGGCGGAGACCTGGTATGGGACCTCACGATTCCCGTGCTTTCCGTTATTAATCCGCTACAGCCAAACCTTAGTCGGGGGGAGCTTGGCACCGCACTGGCTAACTCCCGCACGGCCACCAGCCTGCACGTGATTGGCTATGTACAGCTTGGCATCAGCCGCTCTGTATTGCTGTTGGAAATCCTGCCCCATGTAGCAGCAGTAGCCGGGATAGCCCTGATTTTTATACTTTTGTGCGCTATTTTCAGTCGCTACATGACGCGCAGGATTACGGCACCGTTCTCCATCATAAAGCGCATGGCGGATGATATAGCCCTGGGCACAGCGGTGACTCCACAGGGATTAGAGAACAGCGGCGAATTCAAGGAAATTGTGACGCTGCTTAACACTATCATCGGGGGTCTACATACCTACAAAACCCGGATGGATGTAGACCACCACTTACTAAGTATGAAGGTCGAGGAGCGCACGTCGCAGCTATCCCGGCGCAACGAGGAGTTGAGCCGGGCCGTGAAGGAGGTCACGGAGACAAAAAATCGCCTGCGGCAACTGGCGTATTACGACAGCCTGACGGCCCTGCCTAACCGGCGCCTGTTTACGGAACAGCTGGACCTGCTGCTGCGCTTGGGCAAGCGCAACAAGGAAATGATTTCGCTGTTGTTTGTGGACCTGGACAACTTCAAACGCTTTAACGACTCTCTGGGTCACAGCGCCGGCGACCTGCTACTGCGCGAGGTGGCTAAGCGACTTTCGCGCTGCATCAGGGACAGTGATCTGGTGGCGCACTACGTGGAGCCGAATTCGCAAATCGATGTCTCCCGGTTGGGCGGCGATGAGTTTACTGTGGTGCTCAATCAACTGGATAGCGCCGAGTCAGCTGGCATAGTGGCGAAGCGGCTCCTCAACATGCTGTCCCAACCGATGACGATAGAGGGCCACGAATTGGTTGTTACCCCCAGTATTGGCATCGCCATCGCGCCTGATCACGCTGACACCGTTGAGGGGCTGCTCAAGGCAGCCGACACGGCCATGTATCACGCCAAGACCTCAGGCAAAAACAAGTTTATGTACTACAACAGCAGCATGGATGCGGCCAGTGTTGAACGACTGTCACTGGAAAATGACCTGCGCCGGGCCATGGAACGCAAGGATCTGGTACTTCACTACCAGCCACAGGTGGACTCGCTGACTGGCGCTGTTGTCGGAGCAGAGGCTCTGATGCGCTGGCAACACCCGGAACTGGGGCTGGTACCCCCGTTTAAGTTTATTCCACTGGCGGAAGAGATGGGATTGATAGGTGCCCTCGGGGAATGGGGCTTGGAAGAGGCCTGTCACCAGATGGTAGAACTGCAAGCGTTGGGGCTTGAGCTACCCAAGGTATCAGTGAACGTTTCGGCTTTGCAATTCAATCAGGCGTTCATCGGGCGGGTGTCGGAGGTATTGGCGAAGACGGGACTGCGCCCGATGCGGCTGCAACTGGAACTGACCGAGGGCATTATGATGGATGACAAGGAGGCCACGATCCGCGCCCTGTCACAACTCAAGGAGCTCGGCGTGAGACTCTCCATCGATGATTTTGGGACGGGCTACTCTTCCCTTAGCTACCTCAGTCGATTCCCGCTGGATGAGCTCAAGATCGATCGCAGTTTTGTCATTGATTTTAATAAGAGCGAGAACGATGCCAGCCTGATAGTAGCGATTATTGCCATGGCAAGGAGTTTGCGTTTGCAGCTGGTGGCGGAAGGTGTTGAAACGCATGAACAATACCATTTCCTGCGCAATCACGGTGCCAACGTTATCCAAGGCTATTTATTTAGCAGACCAGTCCCGTTGCAGGAGCTGAAGCCACTGCTGGTGCCGGGCTACTTCAGAGAGCAACTGCAGCAACTCAACCCGCCAGCGAGTTAGCAGCAGCTACCGCTGCATTCGTCGCCAGCGCCCCGAGCTGTTCACAGGAAAGGCGCGGGAGTGCGCGATGCACAACTCATGCCGCGCCGGCCGCCTTTTTGATCTTTTGTATCCGCTCCAGTTCGCGCATATATACCGCAGACACTTTCTCCACACCGGAGGCAGTAAGGCCGCCGTCGTTACCTCCGACGAGATAGCTGGAGTAGAGCGCCGACGCCGACATCAGTCCTCCGGAAACTATATTGACATCCACACCATCATTTTTCATCGCATTGGCGAGGTCGATGAAGCGCTGCACGCACTCTTGGTGAGCTTCTGTATCGGTCTTGGGCATAGCTAATAGTCCGTCCTGCAGGGCAGTTTCATGGAGCGTCGTATTCTATCATTTGGAATCTCTTGCGGGCGAATGTTCCGGCATACTACTGGCGCTGGGGTATACTGCGTCGCCATGAGCGATGCCCACCACATCCTGCAGTCAGTCTTCGGTTACGCGTCCTTCCGCGCGCCGCAGGATGCGATTATCCAAACTGTCATCGACGGTGGAGATGCTCTGGTGCTGATGCCCACAGGCGGCGGGAAATCCCTCTGCTACCAGATTCCTGCTCTTGTCAGACCGGGTTGCGGGGTCGTCATCTCGCCGCTGATCGCCCTGATGCAGGACCAGGTCAGTGCCATGCGGCAACTGGGAGTGCGGGCAAGTTTTTTGAATTCCACGCTGGACCCAGCCGCGGCGAGGGCCGTGGAGGCGCAACTGCTGTCCGGCGCTCTTGACCTCCTCTATATCGCGCCGGAACGACTCACACAGGAGCGCTGCCTGGCGCTGCTGGAGAGCGCGTCTATAGCCCTGTTTGCCATTGATGAGGCCCATTGTGTATCCCAATGGGGCCATGATTTTCGCGCCGATTATCTGCAGTTGAGTCTGTTGCACCAGCGTTTCCCCAACATCCCGCGGATTGCACTCACTGCCACTGCTGACGCGCGCACGCGGGCCGAGATCATCATGCGCCTGGACCTGGACGAGGCCAGCCAGTTTATCGCCGGCTTTGATCGACCCAACATCCGCTATCGCATCGCCCTCAAACAAAATCCAAAAGCCCAGCTGCTGCGTTTTCTGCAGGCGGAGCATGCACAGCACGCCGGCATCGTCTACTGCCTGTCGCGCAATAAAACCGAAGAAATAGCGCACTGGTTGCAGGGGCAGGGATTCAACGCCCTGCCCTACCACGCCGGCCTGCCTGCAGCCATGCGCGCGGATCATCAGGCTCGTTTTCTGCGCGAGGATGGCGTCATCATTGTCGCTACCATCGCGTTTGGCATGGGTATCGACAAGCCGGATGTGCGCTTTGTCGCACACCTGGACATGCCAAAAACGGTGGAGTCCTATTATCAGGAGACGGGGCGCGCGGGGCGTGATGGCGAACCCGCCGATGCGTGGATGATTTACGGCCTGCAGGACGTGATCAAGCTGCGCCAGATGATGGCCTCCTCCGACGGCAGTGAGGAGCATAAACGGGCGGAACAACACCGTTTGAATGCCATGTTGGGCCTATGCGAGATTACGACCTGCCGGCGCGAGAGCCTGCTGAACTACTTCGGTGACGCCCAGACCCAGCCCTGCGGTAACTGCGACACCTGCCTGGAGCCCGTGGACACCTGGGATGGCACCGAGGTGGCGCGCAAGGCGCTTAGCGCCGTGTTTCGCACCGGCCAGCGTTTCGGTGTCAATCACCTGATCGACGTCCTGCGCGGCGCCGATAACAGCAAGGTGTTTCAGTTTGGTCACCAACACCTGCCGACCTATGGTGTGGGCAAGGAGCTGGACAACACGCAGTGGCGCTCGGTGTTCAGGCAACTGGTTGCACGGGGGCACCTGACGGTGGACCTGATGCAATTCGGCGCACTGCGTCTGGAAGAAAAATGTCGGCCACTACTGCGCGGCGAACAGGGCATTCAGCTGCGGCGTGACGCCGGCCGAAAAGCGCCACGGCAGCAAACCAAAACACCGTTACCTGCCGCCATCGACATCGGTTTGTGGGAAGCACTGCGGGAGTGCAGACGGGTATTTGCCCAAGAGCAAGGTGTTCCGCCCTATGTTATTTTTCACGATCGCAGCCTGCAGGAAATGTGCACCGCACTGCCGCGCAATGCTATCCAATTCGGGCGCATTACCGGCGTGGGTGAGCGCAAACTGGAGAAATATGGTACGGACTTTTTACGCGTAATTGATGGGTATCTTAACGACACCTATGCGCACATTGAGTCGCCCGCTGACGGCACGTAGCGGCTTACACACACGGATACAACAGATTGACCCGAGGTGCTGAAGCGCGTAATTTCAGTGCCTCATCACTTTTGAGATAACCACTGTGAGCAAAAAAATACCCCGGTCCAACGAGGATGATTACAGCCTTGCGATCATACGAGAGCGTCAGGCGTTTATCGAAGCGAATACTCCGGCCACGCTGGACCACACCCGACAGTTTTCGTTTGATCCCGCTGCCATGTCGGGCAACATCGAGAATCTGTTCGGAGTGGCCCAGGTTCCCATCGGTCTGGCGGGCCCGCTGCTGATCAATGGTGAGCACGCCAAAGGCGAATTCTACGTGCCCATGGCCACCGTCGAGGGCACCATGCTGGCCAGCTACAACCGGGGCATGCGGGTGATTCGGGAGAGCGGCGGCGCAATTACCACCGTGTCCGGTGAATCCATGCAACGCGCACCGGTGTTTGTCTTTCCCAGCGCCCGGGAGGCGCGGGATTTCGGCCTGTGGCTCGACCAGAACTTCGAGCGCATCAAGGCCGTCGCCGAAGCGACCACCTCCGTGGGAAAACTGCATGAAATAGAGCACTATCATGCTCACAATATGATTTTTACCCGCTTTGACTACAGCACAGGAGACGCTGCCGGGCAGAACATGACCAGCAAGGCCACCTTCGCCGCCTGTGAGTGGATCAACAAGGAATTCAAAGGACTGTCTCACTACCTGCTGTCGGGAAACTTCGATACAGAGAAAAAGACGTCCTCCGTCAATATGCTCAAGGGGCGCGGCCGGCGCGTCACCGCTGAAATCACCATTCCGCGCGATGTGATGATTAGCAATCTGCGTATTTCGCCGCAGCAAATGCATTATGGCCAGGGCATCAGCACCCTGAGTGCTTTTCTGAGCAACTCATCCAACAACGCGGCCCACCCGGCCAATGGGCTCGCAGCTCTCTACCTGGCGACCGGACAAGACATCGCTAACATCGGCGAGTCCAACCAGTGCACTACGTATAACAAAGTGACGCGTGACGGCGATTACTATTTCTCCATTACCCTGCCGGCACTCATCCTGGCCACGTACGGCGGCGGCACGGCCCTACCGACCCAGCGCGAATGCCTGCAGATTATGGACTGCTTCGGCCCTGGCAAAGCGCTGAAGTTGGCCGAGATCGCAGCGGCATTGGTGCTGGCCGGAGAACTCTCCCTGGGCGCTGCCGCCAAAATCGACAAGGAGACACGCACCAATGAGTGGGTGGATGCGCATGAACGGCTGGGGCGCAATCGCTAGCAGCCCCGCAACGTTGCGCGATGCATACTAGAAAAGGCAGTCTATGAGCCTGAAGATATCCAACCAGGTCAGCATTCCACTGGCGGAAATCCAGCTACAGGCCATACGCGCCCAGGGCGCGGGCGGCCAGAACGTCAATAAAGTCTCCTCGGCCGTACACCTGCGCTTCGATATCAACGCATCCTCGTTACCTGATACGTACAAGGAATGTCTGCGCACACTGAGCGACCAACGGATTACCAGCGAAGGGGTTATTGTCCTCAAGGCCCAGCGCTTTCGCAGCCAGGAAAAAAATCGCGAGGATGCCCTGGACCGCCTGCGCGAGCTGATAAAAGCGGCGGGCGTAACGCGTAAACGACGCAGAGCCACTAAACCCACCCGCAGCAGTCAGAAAAAGCGCGTGGACAGCAAAACCAAACGCGGCCAACTCAAGTCCCAGCGCGGCAGGGTAGACGTCTGAATCGCTGTGATCACCTATCAACCGGAGCCTGCTCATGAGCGTGGACAACAGCGTGGCCAATAAAGCCATCGTCACACAATTCTTCGATGCCCTGAATAGAGGTGACGTGGATTTCATTGTCGACACCTACGCCGCTGACGGCAGCGTGCAAACCATGGGTAACACACTGATATCCGGTATTTTTTCGCGGGAACAGATCGCTGCATCCGCCGGGGGAATCTTCGATGTTTTTCCCCATGGACTGACCTTTACCGCACTGAGTATGGTCGGTGAAGGGGACAGGGTCGCGGTGGAAGCAACCAGCGCAGGGCAACACATTTCCGGTCAGACCTATACTAACGACTACCACTTCCTGTTTGAGTTCCACGGCGGCAAGTTGGTCAGGCTAAAAGAATACATGGACACCGAGCGCGTCACGGATGTGCTGTGCGGCGGCCAGCGTCCACAACCTGTGAACTGAAGTCTGCGGGACCACATCGGCCACCCCTTATCTGGAGAACTCACTATGCAACGTCGCGATGTATTGAAGGGGGTGGCCCTGAGCAGCCTGATGGGTGGACTGCTGGCGCCAATCGTGACTGCAGTAGCACAGGATACGATGGCGCAGAAACACGGCGACAGCGCGGCCGCCCAGGCGCTGGCAGAACTGCAGCAGGCCCTGGACGAACTGGAGATCGCATTCGCCAGTCCCGCGTGGAAGTTACGCACACCGCAGGATTTCGCCGAGGCGCGACGTGTCATGCTGCACGTGCTCATGCATGCACTGGAATCCTGGCTGGAGGCAGACCCGGCCAGACCATTCTTCACGCCCTTTATTAACCAGCACAAGAAACTGCTGGGCGACAACCCCGATGCACGCTACTACTCTGCCGTTATCGATGACCAGCACAGCTACCGTATTCGCGGCAATCTGGCGGGGGCCACCTACACCAGCTTTACCATAGAGCTGGGTGCGGGCACCGACGGTGATGGCATCGGTTCCACCCTGAATGACACCCAGTTCAAGGCTGACAAAAACGGCGATTATGACATCACTGTCAGCGCGAATAAGACCGGGGGAAACTGGATGCCGATGACTAAAGGTGCCAGCAGTCTCACCACGCGCCACTACTACGAGCGCAAGGTGAGTATCAATAACGAACGCCTGCACCATATTCCAGTGGATATTAGCAATCTGCAGAAAGTGCCGCCGCGGTCCTCGCCCAATGATAAAGATATCGCAGCGGGAATACGCCGTGTCACTACGTTTGTGAAAGGCAACGTCATCGCCATGACCAGCGAAAACAGTCCGCCCTGGGTGTCGCGCACGCCCAATCAGTTTATCCCGCCGAAAAAGGACGATACCCATACAGCGATAACCTACGCCGCCCAGGACAACGTCTACAGCATGGCGCCTTTCGTGTTGGGCCCCAATCAGGCACTGCTGATCCGGGGCCGCTTCCCCAAGTGCCGTTTTTCCAACGTGGTGTTGTTCAATCGCTTCCTGCAGACCCTCAACTACGAAGAGCGCAGCATCTCACTGAATCGGGCGCAGACAGTGCTGAAGGAGGATGGCAGTTTTGAAATGATCGTGGCGCACCGGGATCCGGGTCGTCCGAACTGGCTGGATACGGAGGGACGTCCCTACGGCATCATATTCTGGCGCTTTCAACTACCTGAAGGCGATATCGCGCCGCTGGAAACCGAGGTGATTACGCTGTCGTGAGGCCTGCCCGGACTCCTCTGGTTACGGACAGCCTTCCACCGCATCATCAATCAGCCACGTTAGGGCGTTCTCAAGCAATAGTCGAAACTGTGGCTGCTCAAAGGCCTCCGCTTTGTGCCCCATGGCAGCATAGACGCTGCGACCCGCCCCGACACAGTTGCTCCACACCACCGGGTGATCACCCATGTGCAGGTCCCGCTCCTTGCCCATGAATTTCTGCACCGGGCTATAGGAGTCTTCATCAAGTGTGGCGAGAATAGTGAAGCCCTCAGCGCGCGGACTCTTTTCCCAGGAGTACCATTCCTCTTCGTGCTGCCAGATATCCGGCAGTCCACGCAGTATCGGATGTGCATTATTCTCCAGCACCACCGTGGCGCGCTGGAACTGGGGGCTCATAGGATGGGCGGTAAACGTCGCGCCAATCAGCGTGTCCCGGTACCACTGCCAGGCCAGGTGTGAATCATCGCCTGCCGAGTGAATACCCAGCCAGCCGCCACCGGCCTCCAGCCAGGACTGAAACACGCGCTCCTGCTCCTCGTTGAGCACATCTCCCGATGCGTTGAGAAACACCACCGCCGCGAAACGCGCCAGATCCGATGCGTTAAACACCGCGCCGTTCTCCGTGTGGAAAACACCCCAATGGTGCTGCGCGGCAATTGCCTGCAGGGCCTTGGCGCCACCTTCAATACCCTCTTCGTGACGGAAACTGTTGGTTTTGCTGAACACCAGAATCGCAGGGGAAGCCAGATTCGCAGGAATGGCGGGCGCCACAACATCGTGCTCACGGGACGGAAAAACCAGGTTCCAGGCACCTGCGCGCCAAATGCTGACCAGTGACAGGACAACGCCCACCACAGCCAGCAATAACACCATCCTCATCATTCGGGACAACAGACTTCTACGCGTGGCCATAGCGCTCTAGACCTCCGATTTTTTCTGGGGGACAACTCTTGGGAACAACCCTGAGGGTGCAGACCCACTATTGTGCCGCGTTCCGACGACTGTGGCTATTTGGCGCCGTCAAACCAGTCGTCGAACCCCAGCACGGTGGATGGCCCTATATGCATCTGCTCGAGGACACCGTGGCCCACTTTGTCGCCGCAGGTTGCCTTCACAATTTGCTGGATATGGATATTCTCCAGTGCCAGCGGGTCCAGGTCGCTATCCTTCCAGCTTTCGCCGGCGATGGCCAATTCTCCCTGCCACTTGCCATGACCCCACTGGGGGTGCTGGTAGCCCAGGCCTTTCATGCGGTGCACCAGCACGGGCTCCAGATGCACTTCCATACGCTCGCCGGACTTGTCATGCATGGTAACGAGCGCAGTGCTGGCCCTGCGCGTACCTGGAATCATCGTGAGTTGGTGCTCAACCACGCCCTGCCACACACGAGTGCGCGGATCGACAGTACCGGGTATCGCCTCCATCGTTGGATAGTGAGGCAAAAATGCCTGATCGTTGTGCCATTGATGACCCACGCCATCCTCAAACCAACCGGCCAGACTGCACTCGGTCTCCCAGTGAATAGGCATCCAATTGAAATGTATGGCCTGAAAGGTGGGCAGTGGCGCACCGCCGGTGTAGGCATCCCCCACCGGACGTATACCCCAGGAACGATCCTTAAGGCCAAAGGTGGTGCGCCCGTCGACCTTCAACTCCCGACCGTCGTAGCGAATCCACCCGGACCAAAAGCCAAACTGGTCCAGCCGAGTCGCATCCATAACAATATGCCGCTCGTTGCGCAGCGTCTGGCGACCCTCCTCGATACACGCTGTGCGCGGCGTAAACATCAGGTCGCACTCGATACCCGTCTCGTTGGGGCTCAGCACGATGCGATGGCGACCCATCGGTTCGAGTATCTGCAGTGCAAAAGGACCGACGGTAGTATCCGTGGGTTCCTGCGGCGCCCGGCGCGAACCGTGAAACGCGTACTGGTGCCCGTCAATGGCCAGGCTCAGACTGCAGTCGAGTATGCCGAGGTTGGCATAACGGCACAGGCCCACACCGAAATAAAAGCTGCCGTCCTGTGCGTGGCCGTTGTACCAGTAGCGATCATAAAAAAAACGATCGCTGGAGGCCGTGTGGAAAACGGGCTCTGGCGTTTGGTGGATGGGGTAATCGTCAAATTTGGATAGCATGCGCTTCTCGCTCCCTGACCGTGGATGCGCGCCAGCATGGACCACATCGGCCCAGCCAACAACCCCGGGTGAAAATCACCGTTCAGACGTATACTAAATCAAACCCACCATGGGGCCTGAAGGTACAAAAGGAATTCATTGGTGGAAATATAATGGTTTGCTACTCTCTCCCACTTGTCGACACAGTCAGAGAGAAGCCATGAATAAGAAATACGCCATCCACCCCGACTTCGCCCGATTTCCCGTGTTGACCTTCAAGTTCAGCACACCACTACTCTGGTTGATAAACTCCTTGTCGAAGATGCAGCGTTTCTTCGCCAGGCGTTCTCTGGATCTTGTGATCGAGAACCACTTTATCGCCAGGGCCGACGGCAGCCGTTTGACCGTGGCCACGATGACTCCCCATGGCCTGGCCAAACCCGCTCCCGCGCTTGTTTACTATCACGGTGGCGCCTTCGCCATGACCTATGCCAGCCTGCACCTGCAAAATTGCGCGCGCTACGCCAATGAAGCGGGGTGTATCGTGGTGCTTGTTAAATACCGGCTGGCACCCAAATATCCGTTCCCTGGCGGTTTTGACGATAGCTACGCCGCACTGGAATGGGTGGTTAAACAGGCCAAAAGCCTGGGTATTGACGGCAGTCGTATCGCCGTTGGCGGCGATAGCGCCGGTGGCGCACTGGCGGCGGGCGTGGCACAGAAAGTGCGGGATACGCAGCTCGTTACGCTGCGTGCACAATTACTCATCTATCCGGTAGTGGACAATAGCTGCTCTACGCCCTCTGCCACCGACTTTGTCGATGTACCCCTGTGGAATGCGATTTCCAATCAGCGGATGTGGGCGATGTATTTGAGCCGTTACCCCAAGGGAGAAACGCCTGCGTATGCCGCGCCCGGCCACGGCCAGTTAAATGGCCTGCCGCTGAGCTATGTGGAAACCGCCGAATTTGATCCGCTGCGCGACGAGGGCCGCAATTACGCCACGGCATTGCAAGCGCATGGCGTTGAGGTGCATATCAATGATACCCAGGGCACCATCCATGCTTATGATGGCAATGCCAAGAGCGGCATTGCCAAGCAGTCAATGCTGCAGAGAATTGCTTTTCTGAAAAAGGCCTTTGGTCCAAATCACGCTTGATACCTGCAGGAGGCGACTCGAATCGAGTGCGTCGACGCGCTTCAGAGCTGCGCGATCGGGCTGGAAATAGGGTACTTCACTTTTTTCGTAAGGCTGTGGCGCGGCGATGAAACGACATATCTTCTTGATTCCCGGCTTCTTCGGCTTCGCTAATCTGGGCGACTTTGCCTACTGGGGTCCGGTGCGCCATAAACTCCAGCAGCTATTCGACGACGCCGGCATGCACGCCGACATTCACTGCATAAAATCTCTGCCCACCGCCAGCCTGCGTTCGCGCACCCGCTTTTTGTTGGAGACGATGGCGCAGGTGAAGCCGCGCTCCACCTCGGCAATCCATTTGATCGGCCATTCCACCGGCGGCCTGGATGCGCGACTGCTGCTGACACCGACCGTAGATTTGCAGACCAAGTTAAATGTGGAAGCGATCGCCAGCAGAGTGTACTCCAGCGTCAGCGTTGCGACCCCGCACCAGGGTGCGCCGATTGCGTCGTACTTCACCAGCGTACTGGGCCGCAACCTGCTGCGCCTGTTATCGATAGTGACCATTGCAGCCTTGCGCGGCGGGCACCTGCCGCTTTCTGTGTGGGTGGAAATCGCAGGGCTGTTTGCCCTACCCTCTTCCTTCGGTGATGCCACGGGCACCCTGGCCAGCCAGCTGTACCACCAGTTGCTGGCAGACTTCAGTGCCGAGCGTCGCGCCCAGGTCGAGGAGTTGCTGGGTGAGGTGCAGCGGGACCAGGCGCTGCTCACACAGTTGACGGTGGAGTCGATGGATCTGTTCAACGCCGTCGTGCATGATCGCGACAGTGTCGCCTACGGTTCAGTCGTCACGCGGGCGCGACCGCCGGGGCTGGATACATCACTGGAGATCGGCTTTGACTTGATCGACCAGGCACAGCAGGCGTTTTACTACAGCCTCAGCCGCCTGGCCACCGGTTACTCCTTCCCGCCACCCAATGCGCAGTACAGGAAAGCGCTGCGCCAGCAATTCGGGGAAGTGCCTGACGCCGATGCCAATGATGGCATTGTGCCCACGCTCTCACAGCCCTGGGGTCAGTGTATTGCCGTGGCCCAGGCGGACCATCTCGATATTATTGGGCACCATGCTGGCGCCGAGGACGACCCGGAGCAACGCTTCGACTGGCTCGCGACCCGCAGTCACTTTCGGGCACCAAACTTTGATGACATATGGGGCAAGGTCGTGACGTTCATTGCCCAGTCGGAGGAGTTGGCACGTTAAGGGCCGCCACGATGCGGGCAACGTTAGCGTCGACGGGGTATTCGTTCGCACTCCAGCCCAGACGCACTACGACCGCATTCAGGGACGGTAGCAGCATCACCACCTGTGATCGATTGCCCTGCATGGCATACGCCGTTGCGGGCAATGCGGGCCAGTGCAAATTGGGGCCGCCGTCATTGAGCCACAACTGATAGCCGTAGCGCGGTTCATTGCCACTGTGATTTGCTGCAGTGGCACGCGCCACCCAGTCTCGCTCCAGCAGACGCTGCCCGTTGATCTGCCCGTCGTTGACTAGAAGGTAACCGAAGCGCGCCCAGTCTCGGGCAGTGGCGTAGATGAAGGAACTGCCGACGAACACCCCACTGGCATCCAGTTCAAACGTGGTGGCCTCCAGTCCCAGCGGCGCGCTGATCTCACGCGCGATAAAATCCATCTGCGCCTGCGCCGAGGCGCCCACACGCTCGTACACCAGCCTGGCCAGAAGATTGCTGGTGCCGGAGGAGTAAGCGAAAAAACGGCCGGGGGCGTGTTCCAGCGGGCTGGCCATGGCGACATCCGAGGCACTGGGCGACATGAACAGCATGTGAGTAGAGTCACTGCCGGGCACATAGTCCTCAAAAAATGCCAGCCCCGACGTCATCTGCAGCAGGTTCTCCAGTGAAATGGAGGCGCGCTCATCCCCCGCCCAGGCCGGGAAAAGAGTCTGTTCGGCGACGGAGAGTTTACCCAGGGTTTCCAGCCGCCCGAGCAGGATGGCCGTCACGCTCTTGCCCATGGACCAGCCCAACAGTGGCGTATCCTTGCTGATACCGGGCGCGTAGGCCTCGCCGAGAATGCGGCCATCCTGCACCACCAGCAGGGCGCGGGTATCCATGCCCGCCGCATTGTCTGTCGACAATATGTCAGACAACAACGCCTCCATACCAGGATCGGCAGCTCCCGCGAGATTTCCCCTGGGCCAGAGTTCAGCGGCATGGATGGCGGGCGCATTGAACTCGACGTGGTCCAGCGCACTGTCGGCACCATACTCCAGCGTACAACCCAGACCGGGGCGGTAGCGGGCCACGGCTACAGGACTACCCGGCAGGCTTGCGGTCACTCCCGCCGGGACATGGCGCACACGCAGCAGCCGGGTCAGCGCGGAATAGGAGGCCAGGTCGTCTGCATTTTGGCTATCGTCAAAACCCGAGAGGTAGTGACCAGAGCAGGCGAGCTTGGCTCCCAGACCTGTCGTCAAGGCTACCGCAGAGGGAATCTGGCGCGGGGTAACGCCAGCCAACAGCCACAGCACAGCAATGGCAAGGGGAGGAACCAACAGCAGCCCGAGGGCGATGCGTTTTAGCACGATGGATACAACTCCGAACGAGTCCAGCCCTCAATTCACCCGCACCACCAGCTTCCCGAAATTGTCCCCGCGGAACAGGCCGAGAAAGGCCTTGGGCGCATTGTCCAGTCCCTCAACGACATCCTCCCGGTACTTTATTTTTCCCGCAGCCAGCCAGCCGCTCATATCACCGACAAAATCGGGAATGCGGCCCTGATGGTTGCTGACAATAAAGCCCTGCAGTTTCAGGCTGCGCTGCAGTATCAGTGCCTGCAGCAGCGCCATGCGATCCGGACCCGGTGGTAATGCGGTCTGGTTATAGTGGGCGATCAAACCGCAAATCGGCACCCGCGCAAAATTGTTCAGCAGCGGCATCACCGCATCCCAGACGCTGCCGCCCACGTTTTCGAAATACACATCGATACCATCGGGACAGGCCGCTGCCAACTGCTGGGCCATATCCGTGTCGTGGTGACTGATGCAGGCATCGTAGCCCAGCACCTCCACTGCATACTTGCACTTCTTCGGAGCACCGGCGATACCCACCACCCGGCAGCCCTTCAGTTTGGCAATCTGGCCCACCACAGAACCCACCGCGCCGGTGGCTGCCGCCAGCACCACGGTCTCGCCTGCGACTGGCTGGCCAATATCGAGCAAGCCCACGTAGGCAGTCAGCCCCGGCATACCCAGTACACCCAGTGCCCAGGAAGGCTGCGCAATGCGCGGGTCCAGCTTCATCAAATCGCTGCCGTTGGACAGCGCATAGTCCTGCCAGCCGGCGTAGGCGGTCACCAAGTCACCCACTGCAAACGCCGGGTTGCTGGAGCTGACCACCGCGCTGACGGTGCCGCCCACCATGACCTGCCCCACTGCCATCGCTTCGGCGTAACTCTTGCCCGCGTTCATGCGCCCGCGCATATAGGGATCCAGGGACAGGAAGCGGGTCTGCAGCAGTACCTGCCCGTTTACAGGCTGCGGTACCGCGACCGTTTCCAGCCGGAAGTTGTCCTTGGTCGGTGTGCCGGTGGGACGCTCAGCCAGCACCCAGCGGCGATTCACCGCAGGCGCAGCGGCCTGCACTGGATCCATTGCAAACGCGCCCAAAGCAGCCAGGGAAGCCAAGGTGAAATTGCGACGATTCAGATCCATGGGAACAGCCTCCAGGTTTAGTTAAATGCCAGCGTGCTAACCATAGACCAGTATCCGCCGCCTGTCTCTGCGGCGGCCCGCGGCGGCGAGATTTACACCAAAAGCGTATTGGCACTGGAGCAGGTCGCCAAATTTGAACCGGCAGGCGCATTCGACGCCCCGTCGCTAACCCCTCGATCCACAAGTTGACTACACTGTATGGGAATAGAAGGAGGTGCCAAATATGTACGATCTGGTCATTCGCAATGCAAACATAGTTGACGGCACAGGCAAGCCTGCCTTCGCTGGTGATCTGGCAGTCAGCAACGGCAAGATCGTCGCCGTGGGTGACGTGAGCGCCAAAGGCAATAAGGAAATTGATGCCCAGGGCAAACTGCTGACGCCCGGCTGGGTCGACGTGCACTCGCACATGGACGGCCAGGCGACCTGGGACCCGTTGTGCAGTCCCGCTGCCAACCACGGCATTACCACGCTGATCATGGGCAACTGCGGTATCGGCTTCGCGCCCTGCAAGCCCAACAAGGAGGATCAGGCGCGCCTCATTACGGTGGTCGAAGACGTGGAAGACATTCCCGGTGCCGCACTGCATGAAGGTGTGAAATGGGATTGGGAAAGTTTCCCCGAGTACCTCGATGCGGTGGAACGGTTTCCGCGCGCCATCGATGTCGGCGCGCAGGTTCCCCACTGCGCCGTACGCACCTATGTGATGGGCGAGCGCGGCAGTAAGAACGAGATCGCGACACCAGCGGATGTGGTGGCGATGGCGGCGATTGTGAAGGAAGGCATCGAGCATGGCGCCATTGGGTTTACCACCTCGCGCACCGAGTTACACACCACCGGCGGCGATCAGGCCATGCCCGGTACCTATGCCGACGAGGCTGAATTGCTGGGCATCGGCAAGGTGATCGGCGAGTTGGGCGGCAAGGGTATTTTCGGACTGGTGTCCGACTTCCACAACTGGGAGCAGGAGATGGACTGGATGAAGCGCCTGTCCATCGAGAACAACTGCCAGATCAACTTCGTGCTGTTTTTCCGCGAGGAAAAGGACTGGGATCGCGTCCTCAAACAACTGGATTACTGCCGCGCGGCCAAGGCCGAGGGCGCGCAGCTGATTCCCCACGTCGGCGCCCGCCCGGTGAATATACTGCTGAGCTGGGACGGCACCGTCAATCCCTTCAGCTTTCACACGAACTACGCCGCCCTGTCTATCATGTCCCACGAGGAGCGCCTGGCCGAATTGCGCAAGCCTGAAGTGCGTGCGGCCATTCTGGCTGAGAATTTGCCGCTGATGGGTGATGCCTTCATGGACACCATCATCGGCGGCTACGACAAATTGTACGAACTGGGTAACCCGCCGAACTATGAACCGGGTCCCGAGGACAGTATTGCGGTAAAAGCGCGCGATGCAGGTGTACCACCACAACAGTACTGCTACGACCTCATGATGAAGAACGGCGGCAAGAACGTGGTGTACTTCCCCTGCTTTGGCTACGGCGCCAATGACCTCAGCCGCCAGGTGCAACTGCTGGAAGACGAGAGCACAGTAATTTCGCTAGCGGACACAGGCGCGCACTGCGGTGTGCTGTGCGACGCCAGCACACCCACCCAGATGCTCAGTTACTACGTGCGCGATCGCCAGCGTGGTCACCGCCTCAAACTGGAAGATGTGGTCAAGATGCAGACGCACGACACAGCGCGCTGCGTTGGCCTGGAGGATCGCGGCACGCTGGAAGTGGGGATGAAGGCCGACCTCAATCTCATCGATTTCGACGCGTTACAAGTGGAAGCCCCGCAAATTATTTTTGATCTACCCGCCGGCGGCAGGCGCATGTTCCAGGGCGCGCGTGGCTATGTTGCCACTATCGTCAGCGGCGAAGTCATTATGGAAAACGGCAAGTACACAGGGGCCGTGCCCGGCGCCCTGATTCGCGGCAGCCAGGCAGCGCCCAAAGCGGCCTGATCAAGCGGCTGAGATATTCGCCGCGGAGCATGCCCACTGCCACTCGCCTCTATCGCGCGTACGTCACAACGGTTGAGTTCACTGCGCCAGAGTCCCTGCGGGGATAAGGCCTGAAGAGCGAATAGCCCAGCCCTCTGAGCGATCAGGCCTTATCCCCGCAGGGACGGTTCGTGCGAGCCGCTAATCAGCCGCGCGGCGCAGGACGTTGGCGCGTTTATCGGCACCGTCATGGCTCCAGCCCGGTGCCAGCAACAGATAGCGCAGGCGATCACCCCAGCGACGGGCGCGTTTCAAATCGCGCCCAATGGCGACATACTCATGCAAGGCCACCACTGCAATATTGTCCGACTCAATATTTTTCGTAAGACCGTACACCACAGGTTCGTCCTCCCGCTCCGCACTGAAGGTGCCAAACAGTTTGTCCCAGATAATCAGTACACCGCCGTGGTTGCGGTCCAGATAGCGTATGTTTGACGCATGGTGTACGCGGTGATGTGAAGGTGTATTGAACACCGCCTCAAACCAGGGATGCAATTTTTTAACGGCGCGGGTATGTATCCAGAACTGGTAGAACAGGCTGAGACTGATCATGGTGATGATCATGCCCGGATCAAAACCCAGCAGCGGCAGCCACAGCCAGAACACGAATTTATGCACCCGCTCACCGACGCCCTGGCGCACGGCAGTACCAAAATTAAAATAGCGGGATGAGTGGTGATTGACGTGGCCAGCCCACAGCAGCCGCACCTCGTGATTGGAGCGGTGAAACCAGTAATAGGAAAAGTCATCCAGGAAAAACAACAACAGCCAGGCCCACCACTGATGCGCTATGACATCCCGCAGTGGGCTGATCTCGTGCAATTGCACCATGATGGCCAGAGCCAGCAGGCGCGGCATAATTTCCACCAGCAGGGCCAGCACACCCATGCTCACCGAAGCGCCCAGATCCGCAGTACGGTATAGCGCCAGTCCATGGCGGCGTGACCAACTGGCCTCAAGGATTATCGCTGCAAGGTAAAATGGCACCGAAAACAGTGAAAGATCGTCGGTAAGAAATTCCTGCACAGGGCTATTCCGAAATGGACACAGCCGCAGTCTAGCGATACCGGGTGCAAGCGGCAATGCATCGCAAGGGTAGAATCACGAGTGCATCGATTCAGGCTTGACCCAGCAGAAGGGGTGAAACTACACTTCGTTCTACTTTAGAACCACAAATTCGTACGTCAGCTGTTACCCCAACTGACCGGAGCGTTGAATATGCGTGCACAAGTAGCCGTTATCGTCGGCGCCGGGGATGCCATCGGTAGCGCCATCACCCGCAAGTTCGCCCAACGCGGGCTTACGGTCTGCGCACTGCGCCGCAACGGTGACAAACTGGTGCCGCTGGTGGCGGAGTTGCGCGGACAGGGTCATCAGGCCCATGCCTACAGCTGCGACGCGCGCAAGGAAGAACAGATCATCGAGCGCTTTGCCGCCATCGAACAGGATATAGGCGATATCGCAGTGGTGGTGTTCAACATCGGTGCCAACGTACCGCTGGGCATTCTGGAAACTGACAGCCGCAAGTTCTTCAAAATATGGGAAATGGCCTGTTT
>JANNXP010000153.1:0-27400 GCA_031409615.1 Haliea sp.
CACCTGACTCCTCCCCGATGGAAACCATTTGCAGCAACATATGGGGAAACAGGCCAGTAGCCTTGATCGAGTTGTAGAGCGTAGTACCCGTGGTGACGTCATCGCGGATACGGCGTATGGCTTTGGCGTAGACCGAATTACCCGCCGCGCCTGCGGTGGAATTCAGGGCATCCACCAGTGGCACGCCGGCGGCAAACGTGGTGGCCAGCGTGCGGGAGAAACGCGCGATGACGGCATCGTGCACGATGCCACCAACGACGGGTACGCGCAGAGCCACTCGATCCAACCACTCGGCAAATCCCACCGAGCGCAGTTTAGCCTCGCGAAGGGCAAACACCATGCCGATGATGGCAAACAGCATGATCCACCACCACGCGATGACGAAGTCCGATATGTTCATCACGAACTGGGTGAATGCCGGCAGCTCAGAACCGAAGTTCTGGAAAGTTTCGGCGAACACCGGTACTACTTTTATCAACAGGATGGCACATACAACCAATGCTACAGCGACTACCGCCATGGGATAGGTCATGGCTTTACGTATCTTGGCTTTTAACTGTTCCGTTTTTTCCTTGTAGGTTGCCACGCGGTCCAGCATCACTTCCAGGGTGCCGGAATCCTCACCGGAGCCGACCAGGCTGCAAAACAGCTCGTCGAAGTGACGTGGGTGTTTCGCCAGAGACGGCGCCAGTCCGCTACCGGAAGCTACATCGTTCTTGATCAATCTGATCAGTTCCTTCATGCGCGGTTTGTCCAGTCCGTCCTCGACAATCTCAAAGCTCTGCACCAATGGCACACCGGCTTTGAGCATGGTGGCCAACTGTCGGGTGAAAATCGCAATATCCGCCGCCTTGATCGGCTTCCCCTGGCCACCGAACAGGGGCTTGGCTTTCTTGCGCACGCTTTTGGGCTTGATCCCCTGCTGGCGCAATTGCGCCTTGGCCATGGCCTGGCTGATGGCCTCGATTTCTCCCGCGCTGGGGCGACCGGCTTTGTCCGTCCCTCTCCAGGTGAAGATATCGTTCCTGATTGCACTCGTTGCCATTGTCGTGTCCGCCCCTGTGTCCTGGTTGTGCCGTCTGTCGTCTAATCTACGGTGATTCTATTGGCCTCTTCGAGGCTGGTCATGCCCTCGGCGACCTTTTTTAACGCCGCCATACGCAAATCATGAAAACCTTCTGCCCTGGCCTGCGCACTAATCTGCAGTGAGTTGCCTTCTTCCATAATTATCTTGGCGATGGAGGGGGTAATTTTAACCACCTCGTAGATGCCCACCCGTCCCTTGTAGCCGTTGTTGCAGCCACTGCAACCTACCGCGCGCATGATCGTGGCCCCTTCCAGCATCTCCTCGGTGAAGCCCTGTTCGAGAAGTGTGGCATGGGGGATATCATCTGCCGGCAGTCTGCAAGCCTTGCACAGTCGTCGCGCCAGGCGCTGGGCGATAATAAGATTCACCGAAGATGCCACGTTGAATGCAGGCACACCCATATTGAGCAGACGCGTAATCGTTTCCGAAGCGCTGTTGGTGTGCAGAGTGGACAGCACGAGGTGGCCGGTCTGGGCCGCCTTGATGGCGATTTCTGCTGTTTCAAGGTCGCGAATCTCCCCGACCATAATCACATCTGGATCCTGGCGCAGGAAGGAGCGCAGTGCCTCAGCAAAGTTCAGCCCCACCTTGGCATTCACGTGGACCTGATTGACACCCTCGAGGTTGATTTCCACCGGGTCTTCGGCGGTGGAGATGTTGCGCTCATGCGTGTTGAGAATGTTAAGGCCGGTGTAGAGTGAAACAGTTTTACCTGAGCCGGTTGGGCCGGTGACGAGAATCATACCCTGAGGCTGGTTCAGGACCTTCAAATACATCTCTTTTTGCGCCGGTTCGTAGCCCAGGGCATCGATGCCCATCTGTGCGCTGGTAGGATCCAGAATCCGCAGCACGATTTTTTCGCCATACAGGGTGGGCAGCGTGTTGACCCGGAAATCGATGGCCCGGTTGCGCGACAGCTTCATCTGGATGCGGCCATCCTGCGGCAGACGGCGTTCCGAAATATCCATCTGGGACATCACTTTGAGCCGCGCTGCGAGTCGCGGGGCGAGGTTGCGGGGCGGTCGGACGACGACTTGCAAAATACCATCGGTGCGAAAACGCACCCGGTAAGATTTTTCGTAGGGTTCAAAGTGGATGTCCGAGGCACCCTGTTTGATCGCGTCAATGAGCACCTTGTTAATGAAGCGCACAATGGGCGTTTCATCGATCGCATCGCTGTTGTCATCGCTCTCGCGGTTATCGCCCTCCATGCTAATGTCAACGCCATCGAGATCCGAAGAATCCAGGCCATCCAGTCCATCGGAAAGGGATTCCTGTGATTCAGTCCATTTGAGCAGAGCCTCGCCGAGGGCGCGCTCTTCCACCAGTACGGCATCGGTGTTGATACCCGTGTGAAATTTGATTTCATCGAGAGCCGCCAGGTTAGTGGGGTCGGAGACGGCGATAAAGAGGCGATTGCCGCGGCGAAACAGCGGCAGCGCATGATGTTTGGTGACCAGTCCCGGCTCTACCAGACCTACAGGCATCGCCTCCGCGTTGAGCGCCCGTAAGTCAAACAGGGGTACGCCGAATTCATGGGAGGCAACTTCAGCGACCCGCTGTCCGTCGACATTTTTCCTCTCCACCAGAAACTGCACAAAGTGCATCCGCTCCAGAGCGGCCTCTTTCTGTGCTTCGACGGCGTGTTGGGCGCTAATCAACGACTCGGCCACAAGGCGTCCAGCCAGACCGCTGAGTTGCCCAATTGCTTTATCGTTCATCTACCCCAAGCTCCTGTCACAGGTGAGAAACTAGCTACGACGTGTTGTTTTATTTAGTTGAATAATTATAACCACCTAGCGCCAACAGGACAGCCACTGATTAGGGTTAAAGTATACAAATACGCAACATTCACGCGAATGTGAGAACCGGGTCCGGATGGCAACTCCTTGGTGGTGAGTTTGGGCAGTCTTGTCTGCACTAACAGCGACAACCGAGGTGAACTTGATGGATGTGAAAACCTTTTTCAGCCCGGTTCACGCATTGCCAGAACACCATCCAGTTGATGCTGCACGGGATGTGTTGCCGCAGCTTGTTCTCGAAAAGGTACTGCTTCTACTTTTTTGGCGGCGAGAATACCTGCGGACAGTTTTTTTGCGCTAGGGCCCGTGTCGACACCGGCGGAGAGCATTGAGTCGAACAAAGCGTTGTTGCTGGGGCGCTCCTTGTGACAAAAAATGTCACAAACCTACCGTGTACGGCGTTAGCGTGGCTGTGTGACACACGTGCCGAGAAACGGCTCGTACAGCTAACCAAAGACTCAAGTGATTGATATGACTGTGTAAACTTTTTTTTCTAAAAGAAAATTCGAGGTTGGCACGCAACCTGCATTACCACTCTGGCAAACGGCTTGCACCGGCGGGGAAACAGTTCACTGGTGCATGTTATAACTCAAAGTGGAGAAGTATCATGAATATTCAAAAACAAGCACAACAGGGCTTTACCCTTATCGAACTGATGATCGTCATTGCGATTGTCGGCATCCTCGCAGCGATTGCGCTGCCTGCCTACCAGGACTATATCGTCCGTTCTAAATTGTCTGAGCCGCTGGCCGCACTGGCTGAAGCGAAAACGACAGTCGCCGAGTACGTGGCAGCGAATGGGAAATTCCCGACCGCAGGTGAAGAGGAATCATTCGGCATCAATACCGCCCGACGCACGCAAAGCGATATTATCGATACGCTTTCTCTGGAGACTCCAGTGGGTGGGATTATACGCATTGTTGCCAACGTGCATACCAGTGTTTGGGAAGGCGGCGACCCTGTAGCCGATGAGACCCTGTCCTTCCACCTGTCTGGCTCAACCAATGCTGATGGCACCATGAACTGGAATTGTGTTCCCGGCGATGATGGCGGCACAGACAGCAACCCAATCTTGACCAAGTACCTGCCGGCCAACTGCCGCGGTTAATCACACTGCGTAACTGGCTCACACCGAAAAGCCCGGCTAACACCGGGCTTTTTTTCGTTGTAGAATCGCCATTTCCGGATTCTTTATGGCCGAACGCGGGTTAGTTGCCTCCAATCGTATGACAGCAAGCAGTCGCCCGATGTACATTCTCGCTAGTCTCGTCATCGCGGCGTGTCTACTGGCCTATGGGCTGGCCTTGAATGGCCCGTTGTTCTTCGATGACGTACCCAACCTGCTCGATAACAACTTGGTGCAGATCGATGGTGCGGCATTGGATGGCTGGCGTGTCGCCGCCCTCAGTTCCGACGCGGGACTCTTTTATCGCCCTGTCGCCATGTTGACCTTTGCCCTTAACCACGTGGTGTCCGGCGAGTTCACGGCCGTCAGTTTAAAAGCCACCAACCTGGTGATCCACTTACTGCTCGGTGCCCTGCTGTATTTTTTTGCGGGGGCCTTGCTGCAGGCACCGGCACTGCGCGCGCTAAGGCTTAGCACACACGAGGGCCAGCTTGTGGCGGCGATAGGGGCATCGCTGTGGCTGTTGCACCCCATTCATGTGTCAACGGTGCTGTACGCAGTGCAGCGTATGACCCAGCTGTCGGCGCTGGGTACACTCGCGGGCCTACTGGTATACACCCGGTATCGCCTGCGCTGGGCTGCGGTTGGTGCGGGGCCGGGCGAGGTCCTGGGTGCGGCTATTTGGCTTGTACTGCTCGGAGTCTTTGCCGCACTGTCAAAAGAGAACGGCGCACTGCTGCCCTGGTTGATCGCGGTGGTCGAAGTCACCCTGTTTCGCGGTACCTGGCGCGGCCGGTCACGGCGGCAGTTGGTGGCGCTGGGCTGGATCGCGCTGCTGCTGCCCCTGTTGGCGGTGCTAACGATCGCCATGTTCTCGCCGGAGACACTGTCCGCTCGATTCGGGGGGCGAGAATTTACCCTGCAGGAGCGTTTATTCACGCAGGGGCGGGTGCTGTGGCAGTACCTGGGTTGGCTCTTGCTACCCAATGTTCTCGATATGGGATTCTTCCAGGATGATGTCGCGCTTTCGCGCGGTATCCTGGCCCCTGTTACCACGTTGTTGGCGCTGCTCGCATGGGCCGTAGTGATCGGCGCCTGCCTCGTGTGGCACAAGCGCTATCCGCTGCTCGCCTTCGCGTTTCTTTTCTATCTGGTGGCGCACAGTATGGAATCGACGGTACTGCCGCTGGAGATGGTGTTTGAGCACCGCAATTACTTGCCCAGTATGGGCTTTGCGGTACTTGCGGGCGCAGGTATTTTGCGCTCGGTCGCGAGCATTCAAAGACTGCGCCTGCGTGCCGTGCTGGGCGGTATTCTGGGGATACTGGCAGTGCTGTTAGTGGTGCGCACGAATGCCTGGAGCGATGAAATGACCTTGGCCAAATTCGAAGTCATCAATCACCCGCAGTCGGCACGGGCGAATTTTTTCTATGGGAATGCCCTGTTCAAGCGCCTGCGGAAGGCTGAGGCGCTCGGCCTGGGTGAGGAGGATCAGCGTGCTCTGGCAGTGAGCTCGCGCCGCTATTTCGAGCACATGCACCGCATTGATGAACGGGATTTTGCCGCGCTGGTGATGTTATACATGCTCGATACCATGTACTTCCCCGGTTTGGCCGAAAAAAATGACTGGTTGGCTACGATGGAGGAGTTGGCTGAAACGCGCCGTTTACAAACATCGGATCGCACAGCGTTGGCAGCGCTGGTGAGATTTTCAACCACGCCGACCGGCGATCTTGGACGCGCGCGGGTGGGCGCTCTGTTGGATTACCTCATCGCACGCAACCCCCGGCGCACGGACCTCATGGTCGGTAAATTCAGATTGCTGAAAGACAGGGACGATGCGAGCAGAGAGTCTTTGCGTGCGTCGCTGGAACAGTCAGCGCAGTTAAATCACAACAGCGGCCAGGCCGCCGCCTCTCTGGCCGACTTTTATCAGTCGGATGATCTGGCCAGCACCTACGAGGCTGTCCGGGAGTGGCTGCGGCGCGATCGGTACAGGCGCGAGTTATTGGTAATTCGGGAGATTTTTGACCAGTGATTGCGCAGGCACCAGTACTCGCGAATCGGGACGTTGCAGGCACTCTGGCCGTATTGCTGTTGGCGCTGCTGGTATTGTTGGGTGGAGCGTGGGCTTACTGGCCGGGGATTTCCGGTCCGGACCTGTTGGATGACCGCTCCAGTGTGCTGGTCATCGGTGATTTGCACAACCGACCGGAATTGGCGTTCGATTATGTGTTTGGCGACAAATCTGGCCTGCTGGGCCGGCCGGTATCAATGGCGAGCTTCGTCATCGAGAAATTGTATCTCGATGAAGGCATAAGCGGCGGCAAAAAAATCAATATCATCCTGCATGTACTCAACGGCAGCCTGGTTATCTGGCTGTTCTGGTTGTTGTTTCGCTTTCTGGACGTGCCGGGTTACCGTCCCCTGGCGGTGCTTCTGGGCGCCATCTGGCTGCTCCATCCACTGCTGGTGAGCACGGTGCTCTACCTGGTGCAGCGGATGACCATGCTGTCCACGTTTTTCATGCTGCTGGCGAGCATCAGTTATGTGTACTGGCGACTGGGACTGATTGCCGGAACGGCCAGCATCTTGTGGCTCCTTCCGGTTCCTGTTTTTTTTGTGATCGCCTTGTTCGCCAAGGAAAATGCCATCGTTCTGGTACCCACGCTGCTGTTGCTGGAAGTACTGTGGTTGCAGTGCGTGGGGCGTGACGGAAAAGTAATCAAATGGCTGCAAGGGGTGAGCTACGGCCTCATCGCTACGGGATCGATCGCCTTGCTGTCGGTGCTGCTGTTCAAATGGGATTACCTGGCCGCGCGTCTGCATCGACGACCCTTCACCCTGGCGGAGCGATTGCTTACAGAAGCGCGTATTGTTTGGGACTATGTCGGTCAATTGCTGCGCCCACAGGTCGCCAGGATGGGTTTGTATCATGATGATGTGGTGCTATCTCGCGGCCTGTTGGAGCCCGTATCCACACTGTACTCGGTACTCGCCTGGCTGCTGCTGATCCTTGGCTGTGGTGTGCTCTTGCGTTGGCAGGGCGGTCGTTGGATAGTGTTTGGGATCGCCTGGTTCGTGCTGGGGCACAGTGTCGAGTCAACGGTACTGCCGCTGGAATTGTATTTTGAGCACCGCAATTATTTTCCGGCCATCGGTCTGGTGCTGGCCCTGGGTGGTCTCTTTGCGATCCTTGTCAAACGGTGGCCAGAGCCCAAGGCGCCGCTATTGGTGTGTCTTGGTTTGTGTGTGGTGGTGCTGTCCGCCCAGACCAGTTCACAGGTACAGATCTGGTCGAGTCGCTCCCTGTTGCTGCTCAACCACCTCAATGGTCACCCCAAGTCTGCCCGGGCCAACATCGATATGGCGTCGGAATTGGCGCGTTTGGGTGAGATTGAGGCGGCCCACCACTACTCTGCAATGGCGTTTGAAGCCAGCGCCAATGAAGCCAGCACGCAGGAACGCAGCGGTGACTATGAAATACGCAACCTCGCCCTCAGCTGCGTGGCCAACCAGCCGGTAGCCCCGGAAATGATCGACAATCTTGGCCGGAAGAACCCCAACAGGCCGTTGAGTTCAGTCACCACCCTGCTGACCATGGTGCGCCTGCTGCAGGACAACACATGCCCGCAATTTGATCGCCTGGGCTTTGCAGACCGTATGGCAGAACTGTTTCTGGTAGGCAATTTCGAACATAAAGCCTCGGCCAAAATCTATTCCAATCTGGCGGTTCTGGAGAATGCCTTGCAACGGTATGATAAGGCCTATGCCTACGCTGAGAGATTTCTAGCGCTGTCCCCGAACAATAAACGCGGGCTGCTGATGAAATTGCATTTTGCGACTGCGCTGGGCAAGGTGGATGCCGCAGATGAGGCAATTGCCGCGTTGCAACACATGGATGAGCAGGGTAAGTTGACAGTCGGCGAGCAGCAGACCCTGACTATATACTTGGAGAAATAGCGCTTGAACGTTTCTATAATAATACCGGCCAGGAACGAAGAGCAGGGCCTGGTTGCCCTGCTGCCACAGTTGATTCGAGAATACCCCGATGCTGAAATTATCGTGGTGAACGACGGATCCACCGACAACACTGCGCAGGTTTGCAAGGATGCGGGTGTGATAGTGGTCACGCATCCCTATTCCAAGGGCAACGGTGCCGCTATTAAATCGGGGGCGCGCCAGGCGAAAGGGGATTACCTCGTATTTATGGATGGTGACGGCCAGCACTGCGCTGCCGATGTGGGCAGACTGCTGGCAAAGGTTGAGGAAGGATATGACCTCGTGGTGGGAGCGCGCAGTGGCAGAGAATCACAAGCCAGTATTGCACGCTGGAGCGCCAACGCTTTTTATAACAGTTTTGCCAGTTGGATGGTCGACCGTAGAATCGACGACCTGACCTCGGGTTTTCGCTGTGCGCATCGCCGGAAGTTCCTGAGTTTTCTGTACCTTCTACCCAACGGCTTCAGCTACCCCACCACGTCAACCATGGCATTTTTCCGCGCGGGCTATTCCGTGGGTTTTGTGCCCATTACCGTATCCAGGAGACTGGGAAAAAGCCATATCAGTCTGCTGAAGGATGGCGTGCGTTTTCTTCTGATTATTTTCAAAGTGGGTACGCTGTACTCACCACTAAAAGTGTATTTCCCCGCAGCAGTAATAACGTCGGGCCTGGGCATCCTCAATTACGTGTTGACGATAATGAGTACCGGCTATCGATTCACCAATGGTACCTCGCTGTTGGTCCTCACCGGGGCCATTATGTTCCTGATTGGCTTGCTCTCGGAGCAGTTGACCAATCTGCAATTCAAGGACACATCCAATTCGGGTGATCGGCGCGCAGGATGATCCAAGGCGGACTACGCTGCGGTCGGGTTTCGAGGCGGCTGACAGCCTACCTCGCCTTGGCCTCCCGGCGCCGTGCATGTAACACCGGTTCGGTATAGCCGCTCGGCTGTTCCTCGCCGTGAAAGATCAGGTCGCAGGCCGCCTGAAAGGCGATACTGTCATCGAACTTCGGCGCCATAGTGCGATAGAGGGGATCGTCGGCATTTTGCTCATCCACCACAGCGGCCATACGCTCAAGCGTGGCGCGGACCTGGTCTTTGGTGCAGACGCCGTGGTGTAGCCAGTTGGCGAGATGCTGACTGGAGATGCGCAGGGTAGCGCGATCTTCCATCAGGCCGACGTGGTGAATGTCGGGCACCTTGGAACAGCCGACGCCCTGGTCAATCCAGCGCACCACATAACCCAGTATGCCCTGCGCGTTGTTGTCCAGCTCCTGCTGTATGTCGTGTGCGCTTAGGTCCGTCACACTGCACAGTGGAATGCTCAGGATGTCATCCAGGCTGGCCCGGCGTTGTCCCTGTAGGGAAGCCTGGCGCTCGGCCACATTCACCTCATGATAGTGAACAGCATGCAGCGTCGCAGCCGTAGGGGAGGGGACCCAGGCCGTGCTGGCGCCGGCCTGCGGGTGCACAATTTTCTGTCGCATCATGTCGGCCATCAGGTCCGGCATGGCCCACATGCCCTTGCCGATTTGCGCTTTGCCGACCAGGCCGCAGCGCAGACCGGTGTCGACATTCCAGTCCTCATAAGCCTTGATCCAGAGTTCCTGCTTCATGGCGCCCTTGGGTGTCATGGCCCCCGCTTTCATACTGGTGTGGATCTCGTCACCAGTGCGGTCGAGAAAACCGGTGTTGATAAACACCAGGCGTTCGCGCGCTACCCGAATGCACTCCTTGAGATTGACTGTGGTGCGCCGTTCCTCGTCCATGATGCCCACCTTCAGGGTATTGCGCGCCATGCCCAGGACATCCTCGATGCCATCGAACAGGTCGCAGGTAAACGCCACTTCCTCCGGACCGTGCATTTTGGGTTTTACAATGTAGACGCTGCCCTGGCGTGAGTTGCGTGCAGCCTCGGGTGCCTTGTTCAAGTCGTGCAGGGCGATCATCGCGGTGAACATGCCGTCCATGATGCCCTCGGGGATTTCAGCGCCGCCTTCGTCGAGGATGGCCGGCGTGGTCATCAGGTGGCCCACGTTGCGCACGAACATCAGGCTGCGGCCGGGCAGGACCAGGGTGCCGCCATCTGCGGTGGAGAAACGGCGATCTGCGTTGAGGCGACGGATCATGGTCTTACCACCTTTCTCAAAGCGGTCCTCGAGGTCGCCGCGCATCAGGCCCAGCCAGTTGCCATAAGCGACGGCCTTGTCTTGCGCGTCCACTGCGGCGACGGAGTCTTCACAATCCTGGATGGTGGTAAGGGCCGCCTCCAACACCACGTCCTGTACCCCGGCGGCATCGGTCGCCCCGATGGGGCTGGTGGGGTCGATCAGGATTTCGATGTGCAGGCCGTTATGGCGCAGCAGGACACTGGTCGGTGCCGCAGCGTGTCCGCAAAAGCCGCGCAATTGAGCGGGCTCGCGCAGCATGCCGGTTGCGCCATTACCCAGTGTTACCTGCACAGAGCCGCTGACGATGGCATAGGCGGTGGCCTCGGCGTGGCTGCCCTCGGTGAGGGGGCAGTGGCGGTCGAGGAAACGTCTGGCGTAGGCGATGACGTGCTGACCGCGCACCGGATTGTAGGCGCCGGCGCGCTCGGCGCCGCCCTGCTCGGGAATGACATCGGTGCCGTACAGGGCGTCGTACAGACTGCCCCAGCGCGCGTTGGCAGCATTGAGCGCGTAGCGCGCATTCATTACAGGCACCACCAGTTGGGGACCGGCCAGCGTGGCGACCTCTGCATCGACCCCGGTGGTGCTGATCTGGAAGTCCGGACTTTCCGGTAGCAGGTAGCCGATGTCCTGCAGAAAAGCCTGGTAGGCGCTGCGGTCGTAGCCGGGTCCCGGGTGAGCCAGGTGCCAGCTATCGATCCTGGCCTGCAGGTCCTCTCGTGTTTGCAGCAACTTGCGGTTGCGCGGACCCAGTGTATTGACCAGTATTTCCAATCCCTGCCAGAACTGTACTGGGGTCACGCCGGTGCCCGGCGCGATATCCTGCTCCAGCAGTTGGTGAAGAACCGGTGCAATCAGCAAGCCGCCCTGGCGGACTCTATCAGTCATGGTCAGACCTCATGTTTTGATGGTACCTACGGCCAAGACCGTGAGGCAAAGCGGGTGCGTGTGAGTCGCAGGCGTAGATTTAACCAAATGCGCACCAATATCAATGCCAATATAACCCTGAATCCGGTTACGGCGTGACCGGTTGCCCATCCAGTTCCCTGGCGGTGTCGGCAATCAATTTGCGCAGCCACTTGTTGCCGGGATTGTGTTGTAACAAAGGACTCCAGGCCATCTTTAATTCCAAGGGTGGAATGGCCAACGGTGGCTCGCGCAAAACGACCCGTGGGTTGTTCGCATTCAGCTGCGCCGCCCGGGTCGGCAGGGTGACGATCAGGTCATTCTGCTCGGCCAGGGTCATGGCCGCCTGGTAGTGCCGGGTGAAAATCCGTATTTGACGTTTCTTGCCCAGCTTATTCAGCGCGACATCGACCCAGCCCAGTCGTTGCACGTCGCTCGGATCCACCCCGACGCCGACGCCCATGCCGGTCTTGGACACCCACACATGGTTGGCCTTGAGGTAGTTGTCCAATGTGAAATTTTTCAGTACCGGATTGTGGGGGCTGAGCACACAAGTGAAGCTATCGTTCCACAGATGAATCTGGTGGAAGGACTGCGGCATTGAGTCGAAGCGGTTGATCACCATATCCACTTTGCCGCGTTCGACATCCAGAAAACTCACATCCGAGGGTGTCATGATATCGAGGGTGAGGCCCGGGGCCAGGGTGCGCAGTTTCCCCAGCACGCTGGGTAGCAGGGTGGACTCGGCGTAATCGCTGGCCATGATGCGAAACACGCGCTGTACACTGGCGGGTTCAAAGTCGCCGCGCGGCTGTACCACCTGATCAATTTTGCTCAGCACGTCACGCAACATGGGTTCCAACTCCAGGGCTCGTGCGGTGGGCGTCATGCCCTCGCTGGTCCTGATCAGCAATGGGTCATTAAACAGCGCCCGCAGACGGCGCAGGGCATTACTCATGGCCGGCTGTGACAGGTTGAGTTGTTGGGCGGCCCGGGTGACATTGCGCTCGCGCAGTAGCGCATCCAGATAGACCAACAGGTTGAGATCAATTCGATTCACTTTCACGTGTCGCTCCGCATTTGCTTTGTGAATGAAAAAAATATCTAACATTTCTTGTGGAAATTATACGCACAATGACGCGCTTGCCAATCCCGTCCGGTGGGGCGTTGGTTGCGCAGGGTGGGCGCAATGGCGGTGTGTCAGTCGGGGGGGTGCAAGTGCTACAGTATGAGCCGCTTCAGCAGCGGCAAATTGGAGTTCCCATGACCACAATTTCTACCCCGGACCTGTCTGATGCGGCGCCCGAGGTTGGCGCTATCGAGCTGCCGTTGCGCAACTTCGGACAAATCAGGCAGTTTGGCGGTCAGGCCGTCACTATTAAGTGCCACGAGGACAACTCGCTCATAAAGGACTGTGTTCAGGAGCCGGGGCACGGTCGGGTGATCGTGGTGGATGGCGGTGGCTCAACGCGCCGCGCTCTGCTGGGGGACATGTTGGCAGAGAAGGCGGCGGCCAATGGCTGGGCCGGACTGATCATCAACGGTGTTATCCGTGATGTGGACGAAATTGGCCGCACGCCCCTGGGTGTGCAGGCGTTGGGTAGCTGTCCGATCAAGACAGAAAAACGGGGAGTAGGGCAACGCGACATCGATCTGCAGGTTGGCGGTGTGGTAATCGCGCCAGGAGACTATGTCTACGCCGACAACAACGGCGTGATTGTCAGCAAGCGGCCCCTGCTCTAGCGGGAGCCTTGTAATCAGCTCGCGACAGCGCTCACAACAGGCGCATGGAAAGATCCAGCGCCTTGCAGTCCTTGGTCAGGGCGCCGATGGAAATGAAATCCACACCGGTTTGCGCGATGGTCAGCAGGGTGTCCTCGGTGACATTGCCGGAGACTTCCAGTTCGACGCGTCCACCCGCGAGTGTGACAGCGGCCGCAATCTGCTCCAGAGAAAAATTGTCTAGCATCACCCGGTCGCAGGCGGCAGCCAGGGCCTGTTCCAGTTCTGCGAGGTTTTCAACTTCTACTTCCACGGGCTTACCCGGCGCGTATTTTTTTGCGGCCGCTACGGCCGCCGCAATCCCGCCGCAGGCCGCTATATGGTTTTCCTTGATCAGGAAGGCGTCATAGAGGCCAATGCGATGGTTGTGGCAGCCGCCACAGCGCACCGCGTATTTTTGCGCGTCGCGTAGCCCCGGGATGGTCTTGCGCGTGTCCAGCAAGCGCACTGCGGTGCCTGCCACCCGATCGGCATAACGACGACAACGCGTTGCGGTACCCGATAACAACTGCAGAAAGTTCAGGGCGCTGCGCTCACCGGTGAGCAAACTGCGTGCGGGACCGTCGACGGTAAACAGGACATCCCCGGCTTTGATTGCCTGCCCGTCCTGGCTGTGCCACTCGACATGCACGCCCGCATCAAGCTCTGCAAACACGGCATCGACCCAGGCCTGGCCGCAGAGCACTCCATCCTCGCGGGTAATAACACGCCCTGTCGCGTGCGCATCGGGGGCGATCAACGCGGCAGTGATATCGCCACCGCCCACATCTTCCGCCAGAGCAGCGCGGGCATTGCGCTGCACGGCAGCGGGATCGGGTGCAATGATTGCGGATGTGGATTGGCGCATAAGACAGGAGTTTTCAAAAAAAACGTGAGTCGATTGTAGCAGTTAGCGATGGCAGCTGTTAATCCCGTAGTCGGCAAACATTACGGCAAACATTACGGCAATCCTTACAGCAGCCATCGCGGCGAGAGTGGCTGCGAGAATGGCTGCGAGAATTGCGACAAGTAATGCAGCCTGCAGACCGGGATAAAATCAGGTTAGACTGTGGGCCGGGCAATCTTCTACCGGGGATTGTTTTGCCCTGAAATGCGAGGACGCACCGCAGCAATGCATTACACACTGGAACAGGGCTGGTTGCAGCAGGCGCGCCAAGTGCCATCGCCGAACTGCGGCCCGCGACCCGCGGACTGCACGCCCGAGCTACTGGTGATTCATAATATCTCGCTGCCGCCACGCTGCTATGGTGGCGACTGTATCGAGCGCTTTTTTACCAATCAACTGGCGTGGGACGAGCACCCTTACTTTGAGGAGATCCGCGGCGTCGAGGTGTCTGCGCACCTGTTAATACAGCGCACGGGTGAGGCGCTGCAATTCGTCAATTTTGGTGAACGCGCCTGGCATGCCGGTCAGTCCTGCTACGAGGGCCGCGACAACTGCAACGATTATAGTATCGGCATAGAGCTTGAAGGCGCGGATGATGACCCCTACACCGACGTGCAGTACGCGGTTCTTGCAGCGGTCTCGGCGCTATTGCTGGAGCACTACCCGGCCATCACTGTTGCTAAAATTGTGGGCCACAATGACATCGCGCCGGGGCGCAAGACCGATCCCGGACCGGCTTTCGACTGGGCCCGTTATCGAAGACAACTGCAGGAATAAGTCCGTGCAGTGGATTTTCGCCCTCTGCTAACGGCATATTTTCCCACAGCTGCTAAACTTCCGTTTACGCACCAGACGTTTTTGAACCCGCACATTGGACGACACATGCCATGCACAAGCCTGCTGACTCCGATCTGACATTGCCCTCGATCGCCGCCGCTATGGCGGGCACATACGGTGAGCAGCAACTGCTGCTTACCATTATTTTTCACCCCGACACCGCCCGTATTGGGCACACGGCACTGGTGTCCCGGCCAACCCGCAATGCGCCGTGGATTCTGGGGCGTCGCGGCCCCGCCTTCAGTGGTCGCGACGCGCACAACCCGCGCGGTTTGGAAGACCCCTATCTCAGCCGCAGCGCGCTGCAGTTCACTGTGCGGGGCAAGGGCCTGAGTATTAGCCGTCTGCCAGGGTCGAGTCGCTGTCGAGTGGGTCCCTCGGAGTTGTACGACACAGTGGAACTGGAAGCACAGCAGTTGCTAGCGGGCGTCTCATTGCTGCTGAGCCACCGCATTGTGCTGCTCCTGCGACTCGGTTCCCGCAGCGTTGTTGCTGATGCCAGCGGCGGCTGTGACGATCTGCTGCGCGGCAGCAGTAGCTGCATGGTCGGCATCAGGGAACAGGTGGCCCGGGCTGGCGACAGCGACCTGGATGTTCTCATTCGCGGCGCAACGGGAACGGGCAAGGAGTTGGTTGCCACGGCCATTCACGGCGCCAGTCGTCGGGCGGGGGCGCCTTTGGTGAGTGTCAATATGGCGGCCATTCCCAGCGAGCTGGCGGCAGCGGCCCTGTTTGGCAGCGCCCGCGGCGCTTTCACCGGCGCGGACCGGGCGGTACCGGGTTATTTTGAGCAGGCCCAGGGCGGCACGCTGTTTCTGGACGAGATCGGTGACACGTCCGCGGCGGTGCAGCCGCAGCTTTTGCGTGCCCTGCAACAGCGAGAAATTCAGGCAGTGGGCGGCGCGATACGACATGTCGATGTCCGCGTAATTTCTGCCACTGACGCAGCCCTGGACGGCGAGAGTTGTGACTTCAAAGCGGCCTTGCGCCATCGCCTGGGGGCTTGCGAAATCTTGCTACCGACGCTGCGTGAACACCCGGAGGATATCGGCGAATTGTTGCTGTACTTTCTGCAAGGTAGCGCGGCAGCAGAGGGGCGCGCCGCACTGTTACCGCACGCGCAAAGTAGCGCCACCGACATCGCGGCCTGGGCCCTGCTGTTTTGCAGCTTTGTGTCCTACCACTGGCCCGGCAACGTGCGGCAGTTGGCCAACTTTGCCCAGCAGGTGGTTCTGGCCAGTGAGCAGGTACCGATAGTGAACGACACGCTACAGGCAGCCCTGGGGACCCTGCGCGGCACTGCGTCGATGGTCGCCGGACGACTGCCGCGCGCCAGGATGGTCGATATCAATGATGAGCGCTTCGATGCGGCAATGGTGACCAATGAGTGTGAAGTGCAGCGGGTGGCCCTGCAGTTGGGCGTATCGCGCGCCTCCGTCTATCGCCGCATCGCAGAGTCGCCCCGCTATCGACTGGCCAGCGCCATCCCGCTGGAGGAATTGCAATGCCTGTTGCTGGAGCATGCAGGAGATGACGCCGCTATTGCCCGGCAGCTGCGCGTGTCGATGAGCAGTTTGCGCAGCCGCTTGCGCAGTATCTCTGCAGGCCGGAACTGAGCGCCCGCTCCTTGGACAATTACGTTGGACCCTATCGCATCCTGCGCTTAATCAAGCGGGGCGGGCAGGGCAGTGTCTATCTGGGTTATGACAAACGGCTGCACCGCCGGGTGGCTATCAAGATTTACGCACTTCCTCCCGCGCGTGTGGCCCGCAAGCATTTGCTGCGCGAAGCACGATTGGTGGCCAGCATCCAGAGTCCGAAAGTCGTGCAGATCCACGATGTGATTGAGTCCAGCTCCCATCTGGCTCTGGTGATGGAGTATGTGCCGGGGTGTAGCCTGGAAGAATTCCTGACGATGGTGCGTCCCTCGGTGGCCAGTGTGGTGACGGTCGGCGCTGATATTGCGGGGGCGCTGGCGCTGGCGCGGCAACAGCACATAGTGCACGGAGATGTAAAAGCGGGCAACGTGTTGATTACCGCAGCGGGGCGGGCCAAGCTTACTGATTTCGGGATTTCCAGAATTCCCGGTGCGGACGTACCGCCGCAGTGGGCAGCGGGAAGCCTCTGCGCACTGTCGCCGGAGCAATTTCTCGGCCAGCCCCTGGACGCGCGTTCCGACCTGTTTGCTCTGGGCAGCTTGCTCTACCGCATGCTGGGCGGTGAACAGCCATTTTTTCGCGATGGCAGGATTGACCCGGAGTTGCTACTAAAGCGCTCTCCGCGACCGCTGCAGGACGTGGTGAGCGCCGAGGTGGAATTGCCTGATGTACTGGTCGATATGATCAGCGCGCTACTGGAGAAGGAACCACAACGCAGACCCGCCAGCACCCGCCCGGTGCGGCAGGTGTTGCATACTGTCCTGCGGAGTCTACCGGTGTCATCAGGTAACAGTCTGGCGCGTGAAGCCAGGCCCTGCTTTCGGAGTGAGTCGCCGGAGGATATACCACCGCTGATACCCAGTGGCCTCGGCGAGCAGGGGCGCTCTGCCCTGCTGCCCTCCGGCTCGCGTTCTGCTCGACTCTGGTATTGGCTGCAACGGCTCCGTTGGCCCGCCCGCGCAGCCGCAGTCGCTTCGCTACTGGCTATCATCGGTGGGTCGCTGGGCATCGCCCTGCACAGTACCGTCACGCCGGTGCGCTTTTCTGCGCCGCAGACCGTCATCGGCCAGGGTATCGAGCTGCCGGAGCAGGTCTCTCAAACCTGGTTGGTCGAGGAGGTGAAGCAGACACTCAGGGGACACTTTTCCCATCTAAAAATTCTCGGCCCAGTGGGTGAGGAGACCAGGACAATTTTGTATTCCAGGGGAGCACCAAAGAATTGGCGCGAGTCACCCGAGCAGGCATTCGAGATTGGCCTGCGCTGCATCGAAGACCTGTGTGTGTTTGCGATCAGCCGCGAGCAGGCGGGCGCCCGCTTCCATCAGCAGGCTATGTTGTTTCCCGATATGTCGTTGCAGCAATGGCAGGATATTGTGCATAACACGACGCTGGCGCTTTACCGTTGAATCAGCCCTGAGTCACACCATAGCCACCGAGCAGGCCAACACCATCTGGGACAGGAAATACAGCGGTGTACCCCACACGGCATTCAGTCGCGAGGGGGGCTGTATAAACTGGCGTCGCGCCACTGCCAGGTCCGAGCACGCAAACCCCCAGGCGCCGGTGATGATCAACAGCGCTGCCGGTTGACCCGCGGTGAGTCCCGCGCATAGCAGCATCGCTGAGATCACCAGAATATAGAGCGTCACCGGGAGTTTCATGTCCTTGTCGACGTGGGGCAGCAGCCAGCGCCACACGAACACCAGCAATAGCAGCGCCGGCACGCTGCTAAGCGCAAGGCCCACGGGATTCGCGGGCAATTGCAGGAAGGCCACGGCGAACAACAGGTGGCCGCAGAGAAAGGCCGCGAGTCCAACCAGAAAACCGCGTTCGTTGTCGGGCATGAGACACAGATCACCCACCAGGCAGAAAATAAGGGCAGCCAATAGCCAGGTGCCGTATGTGGTGCTCGTTGCATCCAGGGCGACAGCCAGCCATACGAAAGCGGCCGCAGCCAATGGCTTGAACACATAGCGCCCGAGCCGTAGGTCGCGATAATCACAGAGCACCAGGGCGAGTACCGCGATGCAGGAGAGCACGGCGGGCGGCAGTGCGCTGGCCAGCGGCAGGGCATCAGTGATCACGATTTTTTAACCTCTCCACTTTTTATGGTGTCCAGTAGGACCCTGTTGTGCGGGGCGTCGATGTCATGCTGGGTGGCCACTTGTAGCAGGTAGCCGGTGATATAGTCAATTTCTGTGCGGCGCCCGAGCTGTATGTCTTGCAACATGGAAGAGCGGTTGTCCGCAGTTCCCGCGATCACGCTGGCCACGTTGTGCTGCAGTGTCGCAGCGACGTCGGTGTAGCCTGCCGCACGACTGATGTGCGCGACTTCCGCACACAGCGTGGCGACTTGAGCGGCCAACTCCGGGCGCTGGGCCAGCTCACCGTTGGCACAACCGTGTACGGCAGTCAGAGGGTTGATGATGCAATTGACGGCCAGTTTTGACCACAGCGCCGTCTCGATTGATCGGTCCCAGATGCAGGGATCGATGGCCTTGGCCCATTGCGCAAACCAGGGCGGTGGTTCTTGTTGTCCCTGTCGCCCGATACGGGTGGTGCCGCGACCGGCGTGGCAGACGTGTTGCGCAGCAATGCGGTAGGCACCCTCTGTGCTGGTGCCGCAATAAATATCCAGGTGTGGCCAATCCATACGCACTTGCTCTGCCAGGCCCATACCGTTAACCAACAGCAGCACCACGCTCTCTGGCGCCAGCAGGTGGGCAATGCTCGCCACCGCCGTGCACACGTCGTAGGCCTTGGTGGTGACCAGCAGGTGGGAGATGGCCTCACGGTCATCCGGTGTGATGACGGGTACTTGCTGTTCACTGCGTACACCGTCACATTCGACAATCACCGGCAGACATTTCTGTGGCGCGCCGGCGCGCATCACCAGCGTGATCTGGCAACCGGTGCGCTGCAGGGCGTGGGCGTAGAGGCAGCCCATCGCGCCAGCGCCCAGTATGTGCCAGTGTGGCTGCCGCTTTATCAAAACGCGCGGTGTGGGATTGAAAACTGGTCGCAGCGCATTACTATGTACTCCTGTTTTCCCTGCTTAAGAGGCTACACACTATGCCATCGTTCGATGTTATTTCGGAAGTGGATATCCACCAGTTGACCAATGCGGTAGACCAGGCCGCGCGGATTGTCGGCAACCGGTTTGATTTCAAGGGTGTGGATGCAGCCTTCGAACGGGACGAGCGCAGCGTGGTGCTCACCGCCGAGGCGGAGTTTCAGGTGAACCAGATGGAAGACATGTTGCGCAGCGCGCTGATCAAATGTGACATTGACCCCGGCGCGATGGATTGTGGCGCGATACAAACCACCGGCAAGGTGGTGCGCCAAACGGTGGTGTTGCGCCACGGCCTGGACAGCACCCAGTGCAAGTCCATCGTCAAGAAAATCAAGGACGCGAAGATGAAAGTGCAGGCCCAGATCCAGAGTGACCAGGTACGAGTGACGGGCAAAAAGCGTGACGATCTGCAGCAGGTCATGGCATTGTTGCGCCAGGAAGAGGGTGGCCCGCCCCTGCAGTTCACCAACTTTCGCGACTAGCTCATGCGTTGTGCCAGCATGTTGACCAACGCCGCAGACTTTTCCGCGATCGCAGCCGGCGCCAGCACGGGTGTGTCCAGCGCCAGATACCACAGCAATTCAAGGTAGCGGTAGATGCAGCCGTATTGCCGCAGCACCTCGCACTCGCCAGCGTCCGGTGCGCGACCGAGGTACGCGTTAAGCAAGGCAGCTGTGTCCGACACGGTCAGGGAGTCGCCGTTGACGACCACGGCGATGTCATACCAGGGACTGGCCATGGCACAGTACTCCCAATCCACCGCCCACAGCTTGCCGCTGCTGAAAATACGATTGGCGCGCAGCAGGTCGTTGTGACACAACACCGCAGTGGCGGATTGATCATGCACCGCTTGCAACAGCCCTGCCACTGGGCCACGACAGCCGAGCACGTCAGCATCCAGCTCGCGGCCCCGGTGCTCCAGCTGCTTTTCATAGCGCAGTATGCGTTCCCCCAGGTCCAGGCGGTGATGCCGGGCGGGAAGTTGGTGTATGCCACGCAACAGGCGCGCCACGTCGGTGACATGCAGCTTTTGGGCGCGCTCGGGTGCGAGGTAGTCGCACACCAGACTGCCCAGCTCGGGGTTGAAGTAGCGTGGCCGGGGTGCCAGTCCCGCTGCATGAGCGGCTTCCAGGGTGCGCCATTCAGTCTGGCGACTCAGCCCATGAACTGCCGGGTTTTGCCCATCAATACGCACCACGAAGTGCTGCCCGGCCGCGACCAGCACGCTGTGATTACTGATGCCGGGCGTTAGGACCTTTACCACGTTGGGGGCCCGAACCAGAGCGGGGTCACACTGCCACTGCGGCCACTGGGCGAGGGTCTGCTCCAGCTTCATCTGGGCGTGACGCGGTAGTTCAAAATCCATAGATCAGCTTACTGGATAGCCAGTTCTCCGGGAATAAACTTACACACCAGAACCTGGCGGCCAAACCGTTCATAGCTGGTGCGTAGTTCCCGGCCAACCACCGCCAGTACGCGGTCATAGTCACCACATATCTGAGTGCTCATGGCATTGGTAATCACGGTAAGACCGTCGTGTTCGCGGGCCCCATTGATAAAAGCATCAATAACGTCGATGTAGTCTTCCTGCAGTGGGTAAAGACTCAATTCGGCGGTCAGTTTCAAGATGGTTTGCCCTCGATGATTGCATCGCAAGTATAGGACGCTTACACTCTTTAACCAATAAAAACGGGTTCGTGTTGCTGCTGCACTCGAGCGTTGGATGAGAACGTTAGGTGAGAACAGTGAATGGCAGATAGTATCAGCCGTAGCGGGACACAAGGAGAAGAGATACAGGGTGCTCCTCCGGTCATTTCCCGTGCGGAGCTCAGGGCCAGCAGGCTCGCCGACTTTGTTTCCATCAATCGCTACCTCTACCAGCAGACCCAGCAGCTGGAGCACATGTTGCTGCAGGCGCCTGATCTGCAGGCCCTGTTCGAGATCCTGTTGGTTAGCATGCCGCGGCATTTCTCTTTTCGCGTTTCCGAGTTGTGGCTGTACGACCCCGAAGACGTACTGGCCAATCTCCTGGTGGGTGCCGAGCGTTACGGCCAGAACCTGCAATTGGTGCATGACGTATTCCTGATCCAGGAGTTGTATGAACTGGAACCTGATATCGCGCTGATCGACGCCACCGATTCCCGCATGTTCAAGGTACTCACGTCCGAGCATGGTATCGAATACGCTCTACTGCTACCGCTGCTGGATTCCGGGCGCATAATCGGCAGCCTGCACCTGGGCTTACAGGACGATTCGGTCGAGCTGGGTGAGGCGGAAGAGAATCTGCTGGCTCATCTGGCGGCCATCATCTCTTCCTGCTTGAAGGCGGCGGTGAGTCACCAACAGATATCCCAGCTGACCCTGCTGGATCCGCTGACTCAGATCTACAATCTGCGCGGCTTCGGGCGCGATATCGCACGCGAAATTGCTCGGGCCAGTCGAGCGGAGAAGCCCGTTACGGTGCTGTTGATGGATATCGATGAGTTCGACGACCTCTACGAGCACTATGGCGAACGACGCGGTCAGTTTGTCATCAGGAAGATCGCTGAAAGAATTTCCTCGAACCTGCGCGCCACCGATTTGCTGGCGCGGCTGGGCCGGTCAAAGTTTGCGGTGCTCGTTCCCGGCAGCGGTGAGATGGTGGGCCAGGAAATTGCCGAACGCATGCGCAAGGATATCGAGGATTTTTCCATCGATGACGGGCGCGGTGCGGTGTTACAGGTCTCCATCAGTACCGGCCTGGTCACGTGGGAGCCGCAGCAGTTCCCTGCCGTCGACATGCCGCAATTGGCCCGGCAAATGGAAGTCGTAGGGAACAAGGCGCTGGACGATGCCAAGGCTCGCGGCGGCAATTGTGTGGGGCAATCCCGCCTCAGTACCATGATTCTGTAAGGACGGGCAGTGAACAAGCTGGATGCGCTGTTTCAAAGTAACCGCGAGTGGGCGCAAAGCGTCAAAATCAGCGATCCGCTATTCTTCGAAAAGCTGGCCGCCCAGCAGAGCCCCGATTACCTGTGGATAGGCTGTTCTGACAGCCGCGTACCGGCCAACCAGATCGTCGGCCTGATGCCCGGTGAAATATTTGTGCATCGCAATGTAGCCAACATGGTGGTACACACCGACTTCAACTGTCTCACCGTATTGCAGTACGCGGTCGATGTACTGAAGGTCAAACACGTTATGGTCGTTGGCCACTACGGCTGCGGTGGCATTGTCGCTGCCTATGAAAATGCCGATAACGGACTGATCGATAACTGGCTGCGCAATATCAAGGATGTACAACACCACTACCGAGCGCGGATCGAGGCCATAGCGGATAAAGAATCGCGCCTGGATCTGTTATGTGAACTGAACGTCATGACCCAGGTGGCGCATGTCTGTCACACCACCATCGCGCAGAATGCCTGGCAGCGCGGTCAGCAACTGGCGGTACATGGCTGGGTCTACAGTCTCAAGGATGGCCTGCTGAAAGATCTCGATTGCACTGTTGACAGCGCAGATCAAATTGCCGACGCGTACCGCGTTATGTCCTGAGTAGCACAAGGCTATGCGGGTGACACCCGAACACCGTCTTTAGCGGCGACGAATGACGTGCATTGATGACAGGTTGCTATGCCGCTGCAGTCAGCGGCAAACTGCGCTCGGGTGTGTCGCATCGAAGGCGCCATCCGCAGCGCGCATGCCTTCGCCCGAGCACTCTAGCTATAGTGTTAACCACACGGTGCCTGCGACGGGGGTAGGAGATGAATACACTATTAATACTGTTGTTCCTGATTTTTGGCGGGGTGGCATTGATGGTGGTATTGGGTGAACGGTTTGCCCAACTGCCAGACCCGCAGCGCCTGCGCCAGCTACAGCGCTGGTTGCTACCTCTGGTGGGTCTGATGCTGGTGTTGTCCGTGGTGGATTACTGGCGATGAACAAACCATTGGTAGGCGTGCGCATACTGGATTTGACCCATATGCTGTCGGGGCCCTATGCCGGTATGATCCTGGCCGATCTGGGCGCGGAGACGATCAAGGTGGAGCCGCTGCAGGGTGAGGGCACGCGCACACTGCTGGCGAATGATCCGGACAACTCCCTCGGTGGGATGGGCGCTTACTTCCTCACGCTCAATCGGAATAAAAAAAGCGTGGCGATCGATCTGAAATCACCGCGCGGTATGGATGTGTTCACACGTCTGGTTGAAAAATCCGATATTGTCCTGAGTAATTTTGGCGCCGGGGTGCCGGAGCGTCTGGGCCTGGATTTCGATTCATTGCGCCGCGTCAATCCGCGCATCATCACCTGCACGGTGACCGGTTATGGCGCCGATGGCCCGGGCGCTATGCGCCCTGCCTTTGACCAGGTCGCGCAGGCCGCCGGCGGCGGCATGTCAATCACCGGGCCGGACCGTGAGCATCCGGTGCGCGCGGGGATCCCTATTGGCGACCTCGGCGGCGGCATGTTCGGTGTCATGGGTATTCTCGCCGCGCTCTATGAGCGCGAGCGCAGCGGCCTCGGCCAGCACGTGGACATCGCCATGGTTGATTGCCAGATCTCCATGCTCAGCTATATGGCGACCATGCACTTTCTCTCAGGTAAGGATCCCTACCCCATCGGCAACGCGCATTTCGTGCATGTGCCCTACGATACGTTTCGCTGCAGCGATGGGTTTATTGTGATCGCGGTCATTACCGATAACTTCTGGCAGAACCTGAAGCAGGTGGTGGCCTCTGCGGAGTTTGATATCTCCAGCTACGATACGCAGCCGGGACGCTGGGCAGGACGCGACCACATCAACCAGCGGCTTAACGAAATCCTGAGTACCAACAGCTGCACCTATTGGCTGGGCCAGTTGGAAGCGCAACGCATACCCTGCTCGGCGGTCAACAGTTTCAGCCAGGCTCTGTCGGACCCGCAGGTGTTGCACCGCAATATGGTGGTGGACCTGCGCCATCCCGACGGTCGCAGTACCAAAGGGCCGGGTAACCCGATCAAGCTGTCGCGCACCAACGAGGAGAGTTTTAGTCCGGCACCCCTGCTCGGGAATGATACTGACAGCGTGCTGTGCGAACTGCTGGACATGGCCGCTGCAGACATCCAGGCGCTGAAGGCACAGGGCGTTATCGGCTGATGTCTGCAGACAGTGCCCCAGCCGGTAGCACCGATCTCGAACAGATGGCGGAGCGTCTGTGCGCGGCACTCACGGAGTCTGCGCAAGACCCGGTCGGCAAGGATGCCAATATTGTCAGTCTGCAGCGCCTCTCCGGCGGCGCCAATATGGAGACATGGTCGTTTGATCGGGTGGCGCAAGGCACGCTTGAACCCCTGATACTGCGTCGCCTGCCCGGTGGTGCGGCGGCAGAGAACATTGAATCAGACAATGCAGTACGTGAACTCGCCATGGCTAGCGAGGCTGCGCTGCTGGTTGTCGCGGGCAGCCGAGACGTGCCTGTGCCCGCCGTGCGCCTGGTACTGCGCGCCGAACATGCGCTCGGCCAGGGTTATATCATGAGCCGCGAACACGGCGAGGCTCTGCCGTTTCGCCTGCTGGCGGATGAGCGCTATCGCGGTGCGCGCGAAAAACTCGCCTTCCAGTGCGGCCAGACCCTGGGCTGCATCCACCAGATTCCCCTTGAGGTGCTGCCGGCCAACTTACCCGATCACAGCGGTGCGCTTTTGTTCCAGCGCGCCCAGTTGCTGCTTGATACCCACGGCAACGGCTCGCCAGTGTTACAACTGGGCCTCAACTGGTTGCGCGACAATCTTCGCAGTGCGCCGCGCCGAACGTTGGTGCACGGGGATTTTCGCAACGGCAATCTACTTGTTGACGAGCACGGGCTGGTCGCCGTGCTGGACTGGGAGCTGGCCCACGTGGGCGATCCGGTGCAGGACCTGGGCTATGTTACCGCCAACGTGTGGCGCTTTGGTGCACCGCAACCGGTAGGTGGCTTTGGCGAGTACGCTGACCTGCTGGCGGGTTATGCGTCTGTCACTGGCCACACGCCGACGATGCAGGACATTCACTACTGGCAGGTGCACGCAGCGCTGTCATGGGGCATGGTGTGTTTGCTCATGCTTGAGATGTACCGCAGTGGTAGTGACCCCAGCCTGGAGCGGGCAGCGGTGGGGCGGCGCCTGTCGGAGGCCGAGATCGATTTGCTGGTATTGCTGGACGGAGAACTGCCATGAGTGGGACGCAGGGCGTGGAACTGCTGGAAGCTGTGCGGCAGTTTTTACGGCAGGAAGTGCTGCCCGAGCTGGACGGTTTCAAAGCCTACAACACGCGAGTGGCGGCCAATGCCCTGGGCATTGTGGCCAGGGAAATACAGATGTGTGCGGGACTTGCCGAGCTGGATGAGCAGATCGCCACGACCCTTGGTCTTGATGCGCAGACCGGCGCTATTGCCCAGCAAATCGCACTCGGCCTGCGTGCTGGCACCCTGGCTGCGGACGAGCGGGTGCTGACCTACCTCAAACAGCGTACCTTGCTGGCCATTGCCATCGATAATCCGAAGTATTCGGGGTTGCAGCAGGCCAGAGAGCGGTGGGGGGCATAGCGAAGACGGGGTTATAGAGGGCAAGCCGGAGACCTCGACGCGGTTGTTGCGGGGATTACGGGCAGTGCCAGACCTTTACAAATCTTTACAAAACGTAGCGAGGGTGCTAAAAAGATGTTGGTTTTTCGTCCTATAAACAAATAATCCAGGGAGCGATAGCATGCCCAACTCAACAAGCACAAACATCAAAGTTGCGTGCCTCACGTTCGTGGTGTCAATAGCCATGTCCATGAGCGCCGCTGCGACAACAATCATTTACTCTGGCGGACATGAAATAGATGAGGTCGCCGCAGCGCTGGGTGACGTAACACTGGCGGCCGGGAATCCGGCTGCCGGGTTCGCCGATGCGGACCTCGCTGCCGCGATTGGCGACGGGCAAACCGGGCTTTATGGCGCGTATGATGCGTTGGTACTCGGTGAAGATTATAGTAGCTTCAGCCCAGCAGATCAGGCCATAATTGCAGCGTTTACCAGTGCCGGCGGTAACACGGTGGTGCTGGGTGCGCATGGCGATGAGGTGGCATTTCTCAACGACACGTTCGGCTATGTCGTTACCAATTTCCCCGCAGATTCCAGTGACCTTACGCCCATTAATAGAGTCTCGGGAGATGGGCCTGTGACGCTGTTGACGCTCAACGGCTCCTGGTTCATTGATGGCGCGCCGGGCACCCTTATCTATGCGCGTGAAGGGGGTGGCGATGCGGGGTTCATTGACACATACGGCAGTGGCACGGTGTCCTGGCTGGCCTGGGACTTCTGTGAGTGTGACGAGTTAGATACTGACCAGGCTGCCTGGTTTTCTGTGTTGGGGACAACAGCCATTGGCGAGGGCATCGGTAGTACGGAAATCCCGACGCTGTCGACATGGGCGTTGATGGCGCTGGTCATGCTGCTGGGTTTTGTCGGGATGACCGCGGTACGCCGCAGAATCTAAGTTTTTTATTGTTCAACAAAGAACCTCGCTCAGGCGGGGTTTTTTTATTGGTAGTGGTCGTGCTTTCGTGACTACGCGTTGCCACCGGTCAGCGATAGATCGCTTGGGGGTGCTGCGAACTTCCGCTACACTGCGTGCATAACAATAAGCCGACATAGCTCAGTTGGTAGAGCAACGCATTCGTAATGCGTAGGTCCGGCGTTCGACTCGCCGTGTCGGCACCACTTCAGTGTGTTCGCCCATCGGCTAACCCACCAGATCCCAGTGCGGGTTTTTACCCAGCTGACTCTCCAGCAAATCAATGAACAATCTGACCTTGGACGACAGGTGGCGGTGGCGCGGGTACAGTGCGGTCACCTGCAGCGGCGCCGGTGCATACTCGGTAAGCACGGTGCGCAGCTGTCCGCTCTGCAACCAGGCGCCAACAATAAACGTGGGTAGCAGAGCGATGCCCTGGTGATGCAATGCCGCGTGTGCCAGCACGTCGCCGTTGTTAGACCACATGGCGCAGTTAATCGCCACTGAGATTTCCTCTCCCGCGCGCGTTAGCAGCCAGCGCAAACCTGATTCCTGTAGGCCGTAGTGTAGA
>JANNXP010000154.1:0-2249 GCA_031409615.1 Haliea sp.
GGCCTGCACAGACGCCCTATTCCGGAAAACTGATGTTGCGGGTTTCACCTGATGCGCACGCCGCGGTTGCCACCACCGCCGCAGCACACGGCAAGAGTATCAATCAATGGGCAGCAGAAGTGCTTACCAAAGCAGCCCGGCGCTAACCGGCACCTAACAGCCGGGATACTTCGACCAGATCTGCTTACTGAATACCGCACTCACCGCACCCGGCCCAATACTCCACTGCCGGCACGCATGCAGGTCATCGGCCACTTCGGTAATCACCTTGCGCAGTTCGAGTTGCTTCAGCCACGGTGCGGGTATGCCCTGCTCACCCCAGATCACGCCGAGCAGGTTGCCTGCCAGCGCGCCAGTGGTGTCTGAATCGCCATCGTGGTTCACGGCCATAATGACCCCGTCACTAAAGCTGGGGGCGACCAGCGCGCAATAGACAGCAATGGCCAGGGATTCCTTTGCCAGCCAGCCGCCGCCCAGTTGGGCAATAGCGGTGTCTGAATCAATACCTTCGTAGGCCAGATCGTCTGCCAATTCCAGCGCAGTCACGATTTCCTGGTGATCGGGTTTGAGTTCCAGGCAGTCCAACGCGACGTCGATGGCTTCGGTCAACGTGGCACCCTGGCGCACCGCCGTAATTATCACGGCCATGGCACCGCCGGCCAGGTATCCAGTGGGATGACCATGCGTCAGGGCGGCGATTTCGCAGCCCAGTTCGAAGCTTTCTTCAATACTCTCGGCGAACAAGCCCACCGGGGCTATCCGCATCACGCCACCACTGCCTTTGCTATCGTTCGGTGCTGGCACGCCCAACTCGGTGGCATCGCGCAGTGCGGCCCGGGACGTTCGCCCCGGAGCACGTTGCGCATGCAGTGTCTTCACGCCATAGAGCCAGCCGGTTTCATGAACCAGCGGGTCAAGACCATGCGCATTTTTCTCGTCCTGGGTTAGCAGCCAGCGCTGGTAGGCATTGGCCATCACCTCGCTGTAGTTGGCTGTACCAGTATGGCGCTCCTGCACCAGAGCGCGAAGCAGACCTTCAGCGGTGAACAGCGACATCTGGGTTTCATCGGTAATCGCCCCTTTGCGACCGCAACATTCCTCGTAATCGCGGATCCCCTCTATACCAAAATGCTTGCAGATTCTGCTCAGGCTCATGAACTCAACCGGAGCTCCCAGCGCGTCTCCCACCGCACCACCGAGCAGACACCCGCGAAAACGGCTTTGGCTATCGATCTCGGGTTCCGCAGCAGACACTAACGATTGGAGGGGTTCCGGCTTGTCGGTGCGCTCGGCCACAACGTGGTGCCGATAACCGTAGGTGCGCGTGCGCAAGCGAAGGTAGGGGGCCACTATTGCTGCCTCAGTCGGACAAAACGGAATGGGATAGGCTAACGAGATAATATGTCGGGCTCGTGTCACCGTGACAACACAATGCGCAGCGACGTTCCATTTCTGCTACCCACCTCACATTCGTGGTGGCTCTCATAGCCACTACCATAGCCACTGATGGCCGCTCATAACCACTACGCACGGTTGTGATAAGCGGATTACCCATCGATTCGTTTTTTTTGGCAGGCGACGCAATAGTGGATGCAGATGTGGACAGGGCCTCCTGACCTGCCAGAGACTGATCTTGCAGGTGACGAGGGCCGCTTCCTGCTTCATTTCCAGGGGCGCTGCTCCAACGATGCCCCATAATTTCATCGGCCCTTGAATTTTCCTGAACACCCCCCATTTGTAATACTCTTTAAATACAAAGGCTTATCAAAATATTGAAGGCCTTATCTGCGCCGAAAGTCTTGACATTAATTCGTCGGATGGTATTGTTTTCGGCTCGCACATTCCTGCATAAAAAAAGCGCTGGTAGATAGTAGTAAATCGAGGAGCAAACGCTTCTGGTTTAGCTGTCTCATGAGCGCTGGTTTTTGCTGGGCCAGATAAACTGGCAGCTTGAAATTGCATCACCAAATGAGTTGAAGGCATGAAAAACAAGAGAATCGACGGCAAAATCGGGTTTCCCGCCAAGCATGGGCTCTATGACCCTGCCCTCGAAAAAGATTCCTGTGGTGTGGGTTTTGTCGCCCATGTCAAAGGTATACCCAGCCATGAAATCCTGACGGACGCCAACCATATCAATGAGCGGATGGACCATCGCGGCGGCTGTGGATTCGAGGAAAATACCGGCGATGGCGCTGGCATCATGACCGCCATTCCGCACAAATTCATGCAAAAGGTGGCCGCCGAACTTG
>JANNXP010000155.1:0-6207 GCA_031409615.1 Haliea sp.
TTCGTTGGCGAGTATCGGGGAAGCCAGCGAATTGCACACCCGACGCCCGAACCCGCCAGTCTGGATGTTCGGCCTCAAATCAACACAAGCCGTTGGACACTATCCATCCTACAAGCTAAGTACTTTCTCCCCACGCGAAATTCCAGCAACACCCGAGCGCACGACTTCAAGAATATCGGCATCCGCCATCGCCGCCACAAAGGCATCGAGTTTGTCGCTCGTACCGGTGAGCTGGATGATATAAACAGTGGGGCCAACATCCACGATCTGCGCACGAAAAATGTCGGTGGTGCGTTTGACGTCTGCGCGCGCAGCACCGATGGCTCGCACCTTGATCAACATCATGTCCCGCTCCACGTGGGCACCATCAGTCAGGTCGGCCACTTTTACTACGTCCACCAACTTGTTAAGCTGCTTGGTGAGTTGCTCGATACGCAAGTCACTGCCCACCGTTGTGAGGGTAAGTCGGGACAGCGTGGGGTCATCCGTCGGTGCGACATTCAGCGTTTCGATATTGTAGCCGCGCTGGGAGAACAGGCCGACCACGCGAGACAATGCACCAGGCTCATTTTCCATCAACATAGAAATTATGCGTCGCATGTCAGGTCCTCTCGTTCTTGCTGAGCCACATATCCTTCATTGAGCCGTTAGGCGCAATATGCATCGGGTATACGTGTTCCATAGGATCAATAAAGATATCGAGGAATACCAGCCGGTCTTTCATGGCAAACGCCGCTTCCATCGCGCCTTCCAGATCCGCCAGTTTTTTTACCAGAATACCCACGTGGCCATAAGCCTCAGCCAGCTTTACGAAATCCGGCAGAGAATCCTCATAGGTGCTCATGGCATAACGACCCTCGTACTGCATGTCCTGCCACTGCTTCACCATGCCGAGATAGTTGTTGCGCAGATTAATAATCTTAACCCCCGTGTTGTATTGGGTGCAGGTAGACAACTCCTGGATATTCATCTGGATACTTCCCTCGCCCGTCACACACGCGACGTCCATATCAGGAAACGCCAACTTCACTCCCATGGCAGCAGGCAGTCCGAAGCCCATGGTTCCCAGTCCGCCGGAATTTATCCAGCGCCGCGGCTTATCAAATGGATAGTACTGGGCCGCAAACATCTGGTGCTGCCCCACGTCGGAGGTGACATAGGCATCGCCTTTGGTGACGCGATACAGGCTTTCGATCACCTGCTGCGGCATGATCATATCGCTCTCGCCGTAACGACGACCCGTAAACAAGCCGTGGGACGCGCGCCACTCCTCGATCTGCTGCCACCAGCGCGCCAGTGCGGGCTGATCGGGCAAGCCGCTGTCTTTTTCGCGCAGTAAATCAATCTGCACCAGCAGTTCGGTCAGCACCGATTGCACGGGCCCGACGATAGGGATATCGGCCATGACGATTTTGGATATCGATGCAGGGTCCACGTCGATATGAATGATCTTGGCGCCGGGACAGAACTTGCCGACAGTATTAGTGACCCGGTCATCAAAGCGAGCGCCCACAGCGATGATGCAATCGCTGTGGTGCATCGCCATATTGGCCTCGTAAAAGCCGTGCATTCCCAGCATACCCAAAAACTGGCGATCGCTGCCGGGATAGGCCCCGAGTCCCATCAGGGTGTTAGTCACCGGATAGTTCAGTTGTCTGGCCAATTGCGTCAACAGCTCGCTACCGTCACCCAGCACCACACCGCCACCGGCGTAGATGATCGGTCGTTTGGCCGCCAGCAATAGTTTCGCGGCTTTCTTGATCTGACCCGTGTGGCCGCGCTGCGCCGGCGCATAAGAGCGCAGCTTCACCGTTTTTGGGTAGCGGTACTCAAACTTTGCATCCGGCCGCGTGAGATCCTTGGGAATGTCGATAACCACAGGACCAGGGCGACCCGAAGCCGCAATGTGGAAGGCTTTGCGGATAATCAGCGGTAGGTCTTCCGTGCGCTTCACCATAAAACTGTGTTTAACGATGGGCCGTGAAATGCCGATCATATCCGTTTCCTGAAAGGCATCCTCGCCAATCAGGTGGCTCTGCACCTGCCCCGCCAGCACCACCATGGGAATGGAATCCATGTAGGCGGTGGCAATGCCGGTAATGGCATTCGTAGCGCCAGGGCCAGACGTCACCAATACGACACCGGGCTTGCCGGTGGCTCTGGCGTAACCGTCTGCTGCATGGGTAGCCGCCTGTTCATGGCGCACCAGTACATGCGGAACCTTGCAGTCCTTAAAGAGGGCATCGTATATATGCAAAACCGCGCCACCGGGATAGCCGAAGATGAACTCGACTCCTTCGTCCTCCAGTGCGCGGGCGATCATTTCACCGCCGTATAACAATTCCACACTCTTTCTCCACAGTAAAAAACGCCCGATGCGTAACCCTCACCGGAACATTCCAAAGTAGTGTGTGGACGTTGCTGTAGAAATACCTGGAAACAGGTATTCGATAAGCCACGCCACCCCAGTAAGAGCTCGATACACTGCGCGGAATCACCCAATGAGGGAATACGATCACGAACAGCCTGTGTATCGGTCGCCCTGCGGGGTAGCGCAGTGTCTGGCCCTCAATGGTGCCGCTGCGGCACACATTGAATACGGGACTTACCAACAGCTGCATCAAATAATCGGATCAACGCAGTGGGCCAGTGGTCGAGGGTACTCGACAGTAGCCGTTGCCATTTGCAAGACGAGCTATTGTCACGTCCGGGAGCCACCAAAGTCAACCACTGGAACCCGCAGAGTGCTCTGGTCACTGGTATTTTGCTGGATTGCCTAGCACTCTGATGTGGGGTATTTTGCAGGTGATTACCTTATTCATAGGGAGACGACCTCTTGAAGCTCGTGTTCACCACTATCCTAGCAACCATCCTTTGCGCTTCCTTCGCCAATGCCGACGCGGTGGTCTACCGCTGGAACGACGCAGCAGGCAACCAGGTGAACAGCGACCGGCCACCGCCACTGGGTATTGAATATGAGACCATTTCCACCAGTTCCAGCATGGTGCATACGGTTGATCCTGCAGAGGGCACAGTGCCACCGACGGCTAAACCCGGTGCGGGAAAGGATGCTCCCGCCGCGGCTGCCAAAGCGCCTGCTTCTCTGAAGAATCCGGAACACTGTGCGCGCGCCAGGGACAACCTGACACAACTTGACACCCACGCCCGCATTCGCCTGCGTGATGACCAAGGTGAGATTCGCTACTTGAGTGAAGAAGAAAAAGCAGCAGAAAAGCAGAAGGCTCTGGATGCGATTAAGGTTTTCTGTGAATAACGCAAAGAAACGTCAGGTAACGCTATTTTGAAACTGGTTTATCGAAATAGTCTTAATGCAATCCTGCTGGTGGTAGTCGCTGGCTGCAGCGTCAAGAGTTTAGCGGATACAAACTACTATCGGTGGCTCGACAGCAACGGCAACCCTATACACAGCGATCGCCCTCCTCCGGCGGGCACCGAGTATGAAGTGGTCAGCACTAAATCAACGCTCACACGCGCCGTGTCTGCGGAAGAGGGGGCCGTCCCCCCGGACGTTGAACCCAGTGTAGGCAATGAATTTACCCCGAAAGACTCTACCGAGGCACAGCGTAGCAAGAAGAATACCGAATTATGCCAGCGCGCACGAACCAACCTTGAAGCACTCAGTGCTTCAGATACAGTGACCATTCGAAATAGCCAGGGTGAGGTGGATGAGCTGGATCCCCAAGAGATGCAAATCCAGCGGGAAACTACCAAGGCACAAATCAAGGTTTACTGCGGGGAATAGCGGCCGCTGCAATGAGCGAGCGGCCTGCCTAATTTTTCACGTATCGAGCATCTCAGGTCCAGCGGACGCTGCGACTATCTCAGTTGCAGCGTCCGCGCCAGCCACCCGACACTGATCACTCACTGCTGCGGTCAATGTCCTCGGTAAAGAACACGCGGCGCCGGAGCGGCGGCACATCCGGTACGATTTCTATAATGTCACCCAAATCCCTGCAACCGACACAGAGGTCGGCCTGCCTGCAGTCATCCGCTTCCACGGTACACTGGAGATCGGGGTCAGGGAGTGGGGGGCAACCAACCCCTTCACAATCCGGCCGGCCCTGTGGCAGCAGGACCGTAAAGATAGCCGGAGGGATTGGCAGGCCAGGTGCTTCAATCTCCACACCTTCAGTGAACTCCGGGCCGAACAGACTGACATCATAGCCAGTACCAATACCCAAGGGTCGCTCGCACAGACCGTCAGTGTCACCACCCGGCTGGAAGGTATTGAAAAACACCCTGCCGCCGCCGATCACCGAGGGATTGGCAACCTGCTCTCCACGGTCGGGCAAATCCATATACCAGCCGTCAAACTCCAGTGAAAACGACTCCTCATCCTCATCTTCCACCACAGCCAACATGGTGTCGCCATCGAGGTTGACCGTGGTGGCCTCATCCACCTCCAGGTCACCCACGGGACTAGCCACAAAGGTTTTGTAGGGCTCATCGAAGAATGCATAGAATCGATTCTGCACCTCCTCGGTGAAGGGGTAGTTAATCTCCAGTGGGCGTTCCCGATCACCGGAACCCACGGTGACAATTACCTTGCCCTGGAAGGCACCTGCGGTCGCCGCATTATAAAAACGCCGTTCATTCTCAGGAACAGTGGCGACCTTGACGATGGTCCAGGCCTCCTTTGCAAGCGCCGTTAGCCCTGCTCCGGGATCAGAGGAGGCCATGGTGGCCAAATTGACCCGGTACAGACTGCCCGCGACATCCGCCGCATAGAAGAAATCTATGTAGCCATCGAAATTGATATCAATGGGCGCCAACTCCGAGATAACCGGCGCATCGGTGTCGAGATGTTTCAGCAATGTGCCCGTCGCCGCATCGAGGAAATAAACCCCCTTGCCGTTAGCGGAACTGCACTCACTGGGATACGCTGCGGCGTCCTTGTTCAGGCAGTCGTCGAAACCTCCGCCAAACGCTACAACCAGTTTAGGATTGCCACTGCCATCCACATAGCCTTGGGCATAGCCACCAATAGGTGTCGACCAAGTCTGGCCGATGTCCGTGAAACCCGAGGTACAGCCCGTATCGTTGGTGAGGTTGGGGCAGCCCACCCGCCACAACAGATCCGGGGCGCCGTCAGGGTCCGTCACATCCAGGGCATAGACCATGCGACCGCCACGGCGCTGGGTGGGATAAATGTACGCTAGTTCAACTTCTCCCTCGTCATCGTAGTTCAGGAGTTGCCCAGTGGAGCCATCGAAGAAGTAGTTCTTTAGCTCCTCGCCCCCTTCCTCAGCACCGGTGAATTTGATGAAGGGAGTATTATCGTACAACCGTTTCACTTTGCCGAAGTGCTCCGGGGCAATCAGCGCCCACCGCTCCGCACCATCCGCGGGGTTTACCGCCCTGTATAACCCGTCGTTAGCACCATAAAAGAGGGTCACGTCATCTGCGGAATAGCGGATTGCGAGCGGCCGCGAATGAACCACGTCGCCGTGGATACTGGCGCGCAGGCCGGAAGCCGGCATTACCTCACCCGCACCCTGAACCTCGCCGCGCAAATAATCCAGCACTGTCGTGCCTGTGCCACCCAAGGCCGTTGCATCAGCACCCGCACCCAGGGCGCGCAGAGATGTGTCAGTTTGCACCGTATAGATCGTTCTGGCGGCAGAGGCTGTGGCGGCAGCAGTGCCGAAGGCGCGCGCCTGCTGGGCAACCCCGCCTTTTTCCACAAAATCTCCGTCCGGCAGGTCAGACCACTTTTCCGTACCCGCTTCCAGACAGAGACTCTCCACCGAGGGGTCTATGCCCATGGTCTGCCAGTAAGTATCGGAGCCCTCGGTCCAGAAACTCTTGGCGCAGATCCTCAGGTTGCCGTCATTTGTATTGGCAGCCAGTTCTAGAGAGGCATCTGCCAGGCCCGGGATGTCGTTGAACAGCGCCAGTTGATAGCGCTTCAGGTTACCGAACCAGCGCGGTTTCTTGCCGAGTGATGGCCGGAACATGCCGATATAAACCTGGTTGTCGACCCTGGCGCGGTTAGTGGCGCTCAGGGGCAAACTCACCGCCGCGAAACTGGAACTTTCGGCAATAATATCCGCTGCCGCGGAATTAATGGCGTCAATAATTTGCTGTTCATTCTTCGCCTGGAAATAGCGACCACCACCCGCATTCGCGGCGCTGAACCATACGGAACTCAATGCCGCACTTTGCTGTGCATTGAACACGTCGATC
>JANNXP010000156.1:0-10225 GCA_031409615.1 Haliea sp.
CCCTGGCGGTCTCCATGTTGCCCATAGCGATGAATCGATCTCGGGTGTACAGCTCGATGTTATTGGCGGTGTTCTTGCACCCATGCTCAACCAGGGCGGCATACTTACCGATGATGTGCAGTCCGGTCCCTGACACTGACACCTCGACCAGCGCACCCGGCAGCATCGCTATTGACGAGAGCGCACCCGGCGACCACGCGCCATTGATCAGACACTTGTCGATGTCATGGAAGAAGAACGGGTCGTTCGCCTGGATCACGAACGCCAGCCGGTGCCCTGGGAACCGCACCAGCGCCTGTTGAACATGATCCCATGACATCCACACTATTGGATCGTGCGCGTTGCACGCAATCCCAGTGTGAGGGTTGCAGGGCACCTTCCGACCGTCGACCATCGCCCACAGTATCCACTGCGGATATTTCTTTAGTTCGCTGTAGGGGTCGCGAGCATTATCTGGTGTTTGGTTGTAATTACTCATGTTGTTGCTCCATATAGTGTGGAGACAACCCACGGTACCGTGGTAAACTGCACTTGCCAGCCAAGCATCGCAGTAACCCACGCCGCCCCGGATTGAATCCAGGCGGCGTTTTAGTTTATGTAATTGCTTTGCTTTTTGCATGAAGGATCGCGCTGCGCAATCATCCATGCAACCAGCTCACGCAGTTGATCGCGGTCCAACCCAGCGATAACAGCCCTGTTGCGAGCAGCAACCTCATGGTCGACCCATGCGACTGCTCGCGCACCTAGCAGCACCGGTGCTGGAAAGGTCCCGTCAGCGATCTGCCGGTAGATACCCGACGTACTTAGACCGGTATCTTTCTCCACGTTGCGTCGACGGCTTAAGGTATAATCCGCTGGCGGGAAGATACCTTCAACAATGGCTGTGAATTTCTTAGACATGATCATTAGTTCCCAATAGTTCCCGGAAACTTAAACATACCTGCGTCTTCGATTCCGTTTAATGGGATACCGAAAGTGCACTTTTTCAGATTTGGGGTGAGTAAGTGAAAGAGTCACTTTCGGATTTAGTCACACGAATTGGAACACTTAGACATTCAGTGATTGTTCACCCCCTGTTATATCTGGCCCGTGGGTTAGGGTTCAACTCCCGCCGCCTCCACCAAATTCCAATCACGCAATATCACACACCCACCTAAAACCCCTTATTCTCAAGTACTTGAGAGTAAGGAGGTTACATAATCCCCTTTTCGTTACACTGCGTTATATGCCATTATACCCCCATCGTCTGGGGGTATTTCTGAGGGTACAACAAGACCCCTCAAATCCTGTACCCCCAAACAGTCACCACTAAGGGACACTGAGGAGGCACGCAATGGCGCTAACCGCATCGCAGGTAAAGCAGGCTGGACCTCGGGACAAAGCCTATAAGCTCTCCGACGAGAAGGGCCTTTTCCTGCTGGTACATCCAAACGGCTCTAGGTACTGGCGGTTGAAGTATCGCTATGCAGGTAGGGAGAAACTGCTGGCGCTCGGAGTGTACCCCGATGTCTCACTGGCAACAGCGCGAAGCAAGCGAGAAGAAGCGCGCAAACTACTGGAGCACGAAGTTGACCCAGGACAAGAACGGAAAATCCAGAAGCTGACACGCACTCAACAGCAAGACGATTCCTTCAGAGCCGTAGCCACTGAGTGGTTCCAAACCAAAATGTGCGATCTCTCTAAGAGCCATCAGGATCGCACATGGTCTGCGTTGGAGAAGGATATATTTCCCGCAATCGGTTCCCGGCCCATAGCCAAGGTGACCGCACCCGAGCTCCTTATGGTGCTCAGGAAAGTTGAAGCGCGGGGCGCTATCGAGACGGCCCACCGAGCAAAGCAAACAGCCGGGCAGGTATTCCGCTACGCGGTGGCCACTGGGCGGGCCGAGCGCGATCCAAGCGCAGACCTTAAGGGCGCACTGAGAACTCCAGCTAAGAAGCACCTTGCGGCTATCACTGACCCGACGGAAGTCGGCAGGCTGCTGGTGGCCATGGATGGATTCATGGGCACGCCTGTTGTGACGACTGCGCTTTTGCTTTCTCCGCTGCTGTTCGCGCGACCCGGCGAACTGCGGCACATGGAGTGGGTAGAAATTAACTGGCAAGAATGCCGCTGGGAGATTCCTGGCTCAAAAATGAAAATGAGGGAGCCTCACATTGTGCCCCTTTCCACGCAGGCCCTTGCATTGCTGCAAGCCATCCAGCCGCTTACCGGCCAAGGACGCTACGTATTCCCTTCAGCTCGGGGAAAGAGCCGACCACTCAGTGAGAACGGTGTGCGAACCGCACTGCGCACGCTGGGATATGACAACGACACAATGACACCGCACGGCTTCCGCGCAATGGCCCGCACGATTCTGGATGAAGTGCTGCACTGCCGCGTTGACTGGATCGAGCATCAGTTAGCCCATGCTGTGAAGGATGTGAACGGTCGCGCCTATAACCGCACTGCGCATTTGGACAGTCGCCGCCAAATGATGCAGTCGTGGGCCGATTACTTGGACAACCTGAAACAGCAAGCCGAAACAGGCAATGTGATAACCGCCCGATTCGGGACATAAATTTGCCCCTAGCGGGCAAATAAAACGGGGGTACTGGTGAAGCCACACCAGCGCCCCCTAACCACAACCCACCTAATAGGAGGTGAGCTCATGGCTAACAACGATTCTTTCAATGTTCATTGTGAGTTACTGAACCGCATCGCATGCGATGCACAGGCGATTGTACGGCTGGTAGGGCACGCACAGGATGGAAACTGCGGCCTGCCTCAACTGGATGGCATTCGTGCGCTCGCATCAGGCATAGGCGCCCTGGCAGACGCTACGCAGGCCACCAGTGGGCAAGCGCCACCCATTGATAGTTTGCATGGATGGCTGCTGGCACGCGCTTAAGCGGCAGATAGAAACCGATTCGCAGCGACTAGGATACCCATCCGAAATGCCGCATCCTTTGCGGCCCGGCGCTGCACGCTAAGAAACCATACAGGCCGGAATTGCTATGAATGCGAAATCCACAATCAAAGACGAGCCCTACTACACCGTCGAGGAATTGGCTGGGAAACTGAAGCTCTCGGGGCGTGCGACCCTTCGACTGATTTGGGAGGACTACCAGATAAGGCCCGCAATCATGCTGCAAGCAGCCCCGACACGGCCAACGTTGCAAGTGCGTATCATGGACAGAGACACACACTATGAGGACCGCACCGTTAACGGATATCTCTCCGACAGTGTCGGAGACGGTAGCACGCCAACTGCGTGGGTGTACCTGAACTTGAACAACACACCTAAGGTGAGTGTGGACGCCGACACCCCCTTACCTTATTGCCAAGAAGCTATGAGCAGTAATGCGGACGGCTGGCTTGACCCAACCGATGAGGTGAGAAATCAGGGAGCCTACTACGCAATACTCACCGACGATCTCACAAGATTTGGGCCGCAGGTTTACGGGCCCATCAGAATAGAGAATTTTGAACATGATGCTGTGCCGCTGGTAGTCAAATCGTCACAGGGAGATATTATCACTGCGCATTTTTGGATCGACGGAGCCAGCGAGCTGGTCATCCCACATGAAGAACTGGTGAGATACTGCGACGACAAGTTAGAACATTCCAAAGCTGGAACAGCGCAGGAAACGCCAGCAAGAGAACTGAGAAACCGTGAAATCCTAATAGGGGTACTATTAAAATACCTCCTCGGCGGCCGTAAATTCGCTAGTCAAGCTCAACTGATTGAAAAAATTCAAAACGAAAAGCAGAGCGGAAAAATCCCACGGGTTGGAGGTACGAGCAAAAATACTTTGGAAAAAATCTTCTCCCAAGCGAACCGCGCGCTTGAGGCCGACAGCATACCACTCCAGCGCTCCGAATAATTTCTACCCCCAGTGAATCCTTTTCCACCCCCAATTGGGGGTGTCCAATCTAGCTCAGCGTATCATTATTCCCTCACGACTGGTTACACCCAGTTATCATCAAAGAGGACCACGGTATGGATGAACACCTAGACACCAACGCAGCCGCGAGACATCTCGGATTGCACCCCAATACGCTCCGAAACGCTCGCTGCATTGGCACGCTTTCTGGCGTCGAGGCACCGCCTTTTCGCAAGAGAGGCTTACGCGCGTACTACAGCCTAAAGGACTTAAACGAGTGGCTGGCTCAGTTCGGAGAAGTCCGCACCCACAACACCAAATCCGCGTAACAGGGTGACGACTATGAAATCAAAAAAAACCGCCCCGGCACAGGGCGGCAGTGCAAACGTGGCACCAATAAAGGCTACCACATACTCACCGGATACGCAGTTTCTGCTTAGCCGGGGGGTGGAGGGCAGCAAAAAAAACAGCGAAAAATCATACGCGGGCGTTACCCGAGCGAGAATAGAGGATTGTGTTAGCGCCCCAACCGGTTTGACCAAGCAGAAGGCGGACGCTTTTATTCTGACTCGCTTCCGGGGGTGCGATGGCCGGAACCGCTCTAGACAACTAGCGTGTGGGGCCTTCGCCGCCTTGGTATTTGACATCGAGGGGGGAGCACATTCATTAGAAGAAGTAGATTCTGCCATTGCGCGAATTTTTGGGCGCGTGGCCCATGTAATTTACAGCACGGCAACAGCAACAGCAACAGAGCCCCGCTGGCGCGTCATCGTCTGGCTTTCGTACCTAATTCCCGGTGCTGACTACGAGGCCGCGCAGAGGGCAGGCATTGAGCTGCTAGCGGACAATGGAGTTGTGTGTGACAAAAGCATGATGAGCGCCGCGCAACTGTCTTTTATGCCCAACGTGCCACCCGAGGCGCGAGATAAAGCGGGTGTGCCACTGTTTTATCAGTACCGGGTCACGGACGGACCTCTATTCACCCTGGAAGGCTCACAGGTTGCGGAGAGGATTACCCAGGTGGGGGGAACTATTCCCATCGAAGGCAACGCACGGGACGCCTTCGCCGCCATGCGCAACCCGAACACCCGAATGCCACTGGCAATGGCGCGTGAACTTCTCGCCTATCTGGACCCCGATATGCAGCGAGAGGATTGGGTCAAGATTGGCGCAGCCTTGCACTATGAGTACGAAGGGTCTGAAGAGGCTTTCCAGTTGTTCGATGACTGGTCAGCCGGGAGGGTTGTCCGATGAATGCCGCGAGGGGCAAAAAATACGAAGGTACTGGCGATACAGGGACCCGCTGGAAATCGTACAAGATCGACCGAGACGCAAAGGTGACCAGGGCGCATTTACTCTTCATGGCAGATATGCGCGGAGCGCCCTTACCCGAGCTAAAGGCCCGGTACAAATGGTTCCCCATATCGGTGGCTGACCCCGCAAGTGGGTCTGGGCTTAGCGCCATAAAGTGTGTGCCCATTCACGACGTGCTCCGCGCCAACATCCTCGCGCCGGAGTACCTGTTGGATTTAATGATACTCATGGGGGAAGTAAACCTACTGGCGGGCCACGGGGGCACAGGGAAATCCTATTTAGCACTCATACTGGCGGTATTTGTCGCCATCGGTCGCGCATTCGGCGGTTTGAAAGTAGCGCGCCGCCGGGTGTTGTTCTTCTCCTGTGAGGACTCGGGAGACGTACTACGGTATCGGCTCCTGCGCATCCTGCAACATTACGGGATAGGGCTTGATGAACTGGACGACTATCTTGTGATCCTTGACGCCACAGGCAGCGACCCAGGGCTCTACCGCGAGGATCGAAGCGGTGCAGGGACCACACAGAGCTATGAAGATTTACAGGCATTGTGTATCAAGCATTCGACAGAGTTTCTCGTTATCGACAACGCGAGTGATGTTTTTGACGCGAACGAAATCAGCCGACCTCGCGTGAGGGCGTTTCTACGCTCGTTAAGGCAGCTCGTGGAAGGGATGACTGTGCTGATACTGTCTCACGTCGATAAGGCCACAGCGAAGGCGCGTGGCGGTGCTGAGGGCTACAGTGGCTCGACGGCGTGGAATAACTCCGTTCGGTCAAGGCTGCTGCTGTACATGGATGACGCGGGCCGTATCAAGCTGGAGCAGCAGAAGAATAACTACGGAAAATGTGGCGAGCCCATTTTGCTCGACTGGGAGGATGGCGTGCTGGTGCCTCTACCACCAGGGAGCGACGAAAGGGCGCAGCAGGCGGATATGGGTGTAGTGCTGGGGCTGATTAAGGAGATGTTCGACCGCGACGAGTTTATAGCCTCCGCAAACAACTCTTCTGACCGTGCATGGCACAAACTCCCCGGTCATCCTGATTTCCCCAAACACCTGAACAATGCTCGACTGAATGCCTTACTAAGGAAGGCTGAAACAGAGGGAAAACTCATAAAGGGCGATTACCAAGGTGCGGACCGAAAGCCCCGCAAGCGTTGGGTAGTGGTTGCCGGAGCATCTAGCCCATGACGTTGACGCTAACGACCATCAATCCGCCAGTGGGGGTGATTTGCGGGAAGTCCAAAACATGAAATTTTGCTGGCTGCCATATGCCATAGACCCCGAGACCCCCGCTTGCGGTGGGTCCGGGGGGTATGGGGGACACTTCCCGCACTTTTCACGCCACCCACCGGCGCATTTTTTACCCGATTGCGGGAAGTGCGGGAAGTGTGCGGGAAGTTCGACTTCCCGCACATGCTGCTATTTTCATTCAACAACAGGATCAAGCTATGAAAACAACTGCTATTCAGTTCTACCAGGATGAACGTGATGACTTCCTCAATGGTGGTCCAGCTCCCCCAAAGTACATCAGTGGTATCCTATGCCGAATGGCGAGCCAGGTCGAAAAATGCGCCCGCTTTAATGATGGGTTGGGCATTCCGCTGCACCTGCTCGAAGAAGCTCACCTGCACCTGGTCAGCGAATGTGAACGCCTGTTGGTAGACGCTCCACTTCCTCAGGGGCTGTGGCGTAAAAGAGCGGAGAAGTCGATTGACGACGCCAAAGCATCATTGTCCGCTGACGCTGGCGATAGATCGCCGCCTCACAAGGCACATGGATTTACAGAATCCGCCGACTCCGAAACATTGCTAACAGTAATGGACTGCGTTAATAGGCGGCCGATTGAACTCATCGCGAAAGAGGAAATCGCTAGGCCTTACGCGCAGTGGGCAGAGGGGGAACAGCGCGCGAAGGACACGCAGGTTGACGTAGCGGCAAGCAAAGTTCGGGCAGCTATCCAGGCGCGCGGTGGAGATACAAGCCGCGCGTTTGCATCATGGGAAGAATTCGAGAAACTTCTCCGATAATTCCCAATCTGCGCGACCAGTGACCTGGATTCTCAGAGAAGGGAAGCAGGCTCCCTGCTCTCCAGATGAGCAGCCATATCTCCAGCCAATGCCGCCAGGGCGTCGAGCTGTGCCGTCCTGTACCTTAGTAATAACTGGTTATAGGTAAAAAGGTTCATGCCTTCGGGCTGAGGCGGGTCGGGGTCGCCGTAGGGCTGTGCACGAACGCCCAGTTCCGCCGCGAGGCTCATGGCCAACCGAGCGCGACGGGTAGCAACACTATCCCCCTGCGAGCGATGGTAGAGCTTGGCGCACTTTCGGCAAGCTAGTACGTCCTCTACCAGGTAGAGTCTCCGGCGCGGCGAGTGGCACTCCGGGCATTTAAACTCCATCTCAGCGCCGCCAAGGTAGCGCGGGGCCCAGGACAACGCGACTGGCTGGGACAGCGGACCGGAGCCCGTACCGTACTCCACAACCACTCGCTCCACCGATTCGATGTAAACCCACCCGGAAAACTCGCCCTCGCCTCCTGTCACTAACTTCCAGCGGGGAACGACCTCACCCCCTGGAAACCAATCGCGTCGCTTACCCACATTCGATAGGCAAGAGAAGTTATCCGTGGTGGCGGGTAAGTCGTAGTGCATGACGCCATTTTATCAGAGAATTGAAATTGGTTTTGCACATGGATACGAGAAAATATCTACAAGGTGTGCTTGTAGAGAGCTGGCAGTGCTACTGTCACTTAATGATCGCAAACCAATCTGCCAGGCTGGTCAAATCATGATAATCGCATTCGCCTAAACGAGGTCAAATGGGGCATGCTTTTCAGATTGCGCGCGAACCAATAAAACGCGGCCTCCAGTTCTGGGGGCTAGATCAATCAACTGCTGTGCGGTTCTTTTCGCGACGGGCTTCGGCTGTGGCGAGGAGAATATCAATCATTGGCTTACCGTAGCGAGCCGCATCCATCGAAGCCATACGGTCACTCAAGGCTATACCGTAAGGATGCAGGAGTTCTCCCACTAGAACTCCTTTCTGTGACAATACCTCGATTACGAAGCCGACTTTATCGCCCCCCGTACTCTCACCCACGCCAACCAATACCGTCGCTCCTGGATTTCGGGCAAGTGCTGGGCCGTCATAGGCGTTAAATTTTACCGAGGAAAAAACGACGTTATTGCCAGTGAACCACGGTTCAGCCAGGTCCAGCGCATTGAATGCTTGCATGCCCTTGTCCTTGGACCGCGTAGAAAAGAATATCCAGAGTGCAGCTACCGCCAAAGTCCCCAGAATGAACTCCATTTCAACTTCCCCATTATTGTTAGTACCAACAGAACCATGAAACATTAAAAAACTAGCTTATACGCTTATTTGCCCCGACTCCCCGCGAGAAAATCGAGTAAGAAGATTTTGCTCTCATCGTCCAGAGCATCCCATTCGGCTTGATCGCGTGCACGAGCTTCGCGACGCGCGTCCATGGCGTCCTCTATCGCGCAGTCATACATATGCGAAAGCATTTTGAACCTGCTTACCATGCGTGCATTGATAATTTGCACCATTAATCTGTCTTCCATGTTCTGAACACTCCCTGGTGTACGCGCTGGGGGCGCTTCTGTAACACTATCCCATTACAAGCAAAATTTGTAATAGACAAAATCCCGAATTACGAAAATTTTCGTAAAGGGGTGTAACCACCCCCGGCCCCATCACGCCAAAAGGGTACGTCGCCCCCACCCGCGCCCCCTCGCGTACAAAGTTACGCCACCCCCGGCCATCAAATGATAGGCAGGGGCAACACCTGCCTGTCCCACCTGCATACACACGGCGGCCCCGTCCCTGACCGATCACGCCCCAACCTCGCGCCGTGGTGAGTGCAAGAGCGACAGGTACACCTGCATGCACCCCCCGTTGGTAGCTAGCACAGCCCCGTACCGATACGCTGCGAGTGCACGATACGAGCGATCCCGCACACTGCAACGGCGCGTCACTTGAATCATGCAGGGGTACATTTGGGGGTATAACGCTTCACCCAATCTATGGATGCGCTTGAGATTCAATCAGTTACGAGGGCATTTCATTTGACGCCGCCCCACCAATTCCACTGGGTTACTAGCAACCCAAAGCACGGCTGGAGCCCACGAGTAGTGGGCTTTTTGCTATCTAGTCTCATCTCCTGCGCTGCAGTGAAAAGACCTGGTTGAAAATCAAACAGTTACGAGAGGCCGGAAATCTATAGTAGTATTTCCCCAGCGCCTATCTACGCTTACCTGAATGAGCGATAGACCTCTGTAGTAGGCACCGCGGGAAGGCCTGCTATCTCGGGTACGAAGTATAAAAATACTAAATGGCTATCGTGGAGTTGGCGCATCGAAAAATATCGTGCATTTACTGAGAAGAGCGACCGTCATCCAGACACCCCACATGCTCGCGCTGTTGTGATCTGCTGATGAGCGGATGTATCCATGGCTCGCTACCAGGATATCACTCAAAACCAACCGACCAGTGTTTTCAGGGAAGAAAATGACACGTCTATTCCGCTTTTTAGATCTGTTCCTGCCCGCAAGTCTGCGGAACAATCCAACAGACCTGATGCGCGGTTACATCATCGTTGGGATGATTTTAAGCAATATTCTGGTGAGCCTGTTTGTACTTGTAGAGCTGCTGTATTTTCTCAATTTGGAACACAACACGCATATCGGGGTGAGCCTCGATCTGCTGTGCTTGGTAGGCTACCTGGTCGCGCTGCTCTTGCTCCGAAGAACGGAAAGCTACTTTCTCAGCGCTACCTTCCTGATCACCACGCTTGCTTGCGTAATTGTTCTGGGCATACAGATAACCGGCGGATATCTGGAATCGCCCATCTCACAGCTGGCGCTGCAACTTCCGGTTACAGCCTTTTTGCTGCTGGGGTTATGTCCCGGCATTTTCTGGTTGGCAATAACATTGATTTTCTGTATTGCCTGCTACGTTAGCGCAATCCTTAACGTCGGTTACGTTCAGTTGCTTCAGAATCAGGGCCTGGTCGAAACCATGC
>JANNXP010000157.1:0-3823 GCA_031409615.1 Haliea sp.
GCCATAGGATTTACCGCTGAGTGCTGTGGTGAAGACCACCAGAGTCTAGAGCATTTCGCGCACCCGGCACAGCGCACAGCAGCGCGCCATTTTGGTGCCACGCACCGCGATGGAGCGTGAAAATGTGCCATGCCATGACGCGGAAAACCGGCACTAATTCATATCTTATTGAAAAATATAAATAATACACTAACTGGCACAGACTCTGCTCTATACCCGTCGACAGATGGGTAAAGCGCACGTGAAGCGCCCGCAGCAAAAAGTTGACGCCTTACTAGAGTCTGTATTCTGACTTACCACTTAGGAGTAGCAAACATGCTAAACAAAAAACTAATGACTACTGCGGTCGCCACGGCCTTGTTGGCTGGTATCGGTGCAACGTCCGTACAGGCCAGCGATATCAGTGGCAACATCGCACTGACGTCAGACTACCGCTTCCGCGGCATCTCGCAGTCCGACGAAAATGCCGCTGTCCAGGGTGGATTTGATGCGTCCTTCGAGCCGGGTTTCTACCTTGGCACCTGGGCCTCATCTGTCGATTTCGGCGATGGCAATGACACCGGCAGTTTCGGTACTGCCGAATTCGATCACTACGTCGGCTGGAAGGGTCCCATTGGCGACACCGACTTCGGCATTGATGTGGGTTACGTCTACTTTAACTATCCCGGCGACACGGTTGACCCCAAAGGCAACTATCAGGAATTTTATGTCAAGGGCTCCTGGACCACTCTGGTCGTGGGTGTTAACTACTCGGACGACTACTACGCCAAGACCGGTGAGTTCTGGTATCTGTCGGGTGACTATAGCTACAAGTTCATGGACGACCTCGCACTGGGTCTCCATGCGGGCTACAACATGACAGAAGAAACCGAGTATGACGCGGCGGACAATGTTACAGATGGTGGTTTCCTGTCCACCGATCAGGCCGACTACACCGACTACTCGGTCTCCCTCACTTACACCGTAAAGAGTGTGGACCTCTCAGTGGCCTATGTAGGCACCGATCTGGATGAGGAAGACTACTTCGGCACCGATCTGGCTGAGCCTGTAGCAGTCTTTACCATCAAGAAAGTGTTGTAAGCGTAGCAAGCAGTAGCGAGCCGGCCAGTCCCCTGGTCGGCTCCCCATCAGGAGGAATCTATGAAACTAATTACAGCCATTGTTAAGCCATTCAAACTGGACGACGTGCGCGAAGCGCTGTCGGAAATCGGCGTTCAGGGTATTACCGTAACCGAGGTTAAAGGCTTCGGTCGCCAGAAGGGTCACACCGAGTTGTATCGCGGCGCGGAATACGTTGTCGACTTCCTGCCCAAGGTAAAAATCGAAGTTGCCGTCGCTGCAGCCTCAGTTGAACAGACCATCGAAGCCATTACCAAGGCGGCCAACACCGGCAAGATTGGTGACGGTAAGGTGTTTGTTACCGCCCTGGAACAGGTGATTCGCATTCGTACCGGCGAGACCGGCGAAGACGCCATTTAAGTAAACCGCCCCATCCATTTAGCTAACTCGACCTAAGAAGCAGAGGTTATCGTGAAAAAATTATTAGTGATTCTGGGATTTTGTAGTGTGCTGCTGGGAGTGCCACTGAGCGTATTGGCGCAAGACTATGCTGTTGAGTCAGCGACGGCTGTAGAGGTGGTAGAGGCGGAAAGTAGCGCAGTTACCACAGACGCTGCCGCACCCGCTGAAGCAGCGCCTGCGCCATCAGCCAGCAAAGGTGATGATGCATGGTTAATGACAGCATCTGCATTGGTCATTCTCATGTCGCTTCCGGGTCTGGCACTGTTTTATGGCGGCCTGGTGCGCAAGAAGAATATGCTCTCAGTGCTGATGCAAGTCTTCGCGATATTCTCGCTGGTTACTGTCCTGTGGGTGGTGTACGGCTACAGTATTGCGTTTACGGAAGGAACTCCGTTCTATGGATCGCTCTCTAAAGTCATGTTGGCAGGCGTTACACCTGACTCCCTCGTGGCGACCTGGAGTAAGGACGTCTTTATTCACGAAATGATCTTCGTGGTGTTTCAGGGTGCGTTTGCGGCCATTACCTGCTGTCTGATCATTGGATCTTTCGCAGAACGGATGAAGTTTTCTGCGGTGCTGGCCTTTATTGTGATCTGGTTTACCTTCGCGTATCTGCCCATAGCGCACATCGTATGGTATTGGGATGGCCCCAATGGGTACACCGATGCAGAAGCGGCCGCTGTTGCAACTGCAAAGGCGGGCTACATGTTTGCTAAAGGTGCGTTGGACTTTGCCGGCGGTACCGTAGTTCACATCAACGCCGCAGTCGCAGGATTGCTGGGCGCATACTTTCTGGGCAAACGTCGCGGCTATGGTAAAGAAGCCCTGTATCCGCACAGCTTGACCATGACCATGATTGGCGCCTCTTTGCTGTGGTTCGGCTGGTTTGGTTTTAACGCAGGTTCTGCATTGGAAGCCAACGGCATTGCTGGCCTGGCGTTCATCAATACCTGGGTAGCCACTGCAGCGGCGGCGTTGTCCTGGATGTTTGCAGAGTGGATATTCAAGAAGCATCCCTCTATGTTGGGTGCTGCATCAGGCGCGCTTTCTGGTCTGGTTGCCATTACGCCGGCGTGCGGATTCGTCGGCGTGGGCGGTGCTCTGGTCATTGGTTTACTCGCAGGTATCATTTGTTTGTGGGGTGTGACCGGCTTGAAGAGAATGCTTGGCGCTGATGACTCACTGGATGTATTCGGGGTGCATGGTGTAGGCGGTATTCTCGGCGCAATGTTGACCGGTGTGTTTGCGGCCCCCGCTTTGGGCGGGCTCGGCATATGGGACTACGTTGCCAACGCCCCCGCCACGAGTTACGACATGGCGTTACAACTGAAAATCCAGGCGCAGGGCGTGCTTACCACCATCGTTATATCCGGTGTCGTGGCGGCCGTTGCTTACAAGTTGATTGATCTGGTGATTGGTCTGCGCGTGGATGAAGAAGCAGAAGTTATGGGTCTGGATGTCAGCTCACACGGAGAAAGAGCTTACAACGACTGACAACAGCTTTGCGGGCGCGTCTAACGATGCGTTTTTTTGGGGGGCCTTTTGGCCCCCTTTTTTTCGCCGATTTCTTTAGCGTGAGGCGCAGATGCTGTCGATCGCGCCGGGCAGGTGCTGCAAGTTGGTAATTTCTCGATCCGCCCGCTCACCACCCGTCCACGGTCTGTGTCGGGTATTGACCCAGACAGTGCGCATACCCATGTCGCGGGCGCCCAGGATGTCGTGTTCAGGATCGTCGCCCACGTGAACACACGCATGAGCCGGGACACCTGCTTGCTTGAGCGCGGCCTGAAACATATCCGGGTGAGGCTTGCTGGCGCCTACGTCTTCGGCCAAAAATGCAAAATCAAAATACTCGGCGGCATCGGTTTTGTAGATGTCGGCGTTGCCATTGGTCAGAGCGCCCAGCGTATAGCGCGTTGCCAGCAGCTCCAGCACGCCTAGCGCCTCTTCATACAGTACTACTTTGTGGCGCTCCAACAGAAATACATCGAATGCCTCTTGAGCGCCACTGCGCGCCTCTTTGTCGCCATACCCTGCGGCACGTTGTAACTCGTACAGCGTCTGTATCCGCATTTGGCTGACATGGTGCAGCAGTTGGGGGTGGCGTTTCCACACCGACTTCTTAAACTCAAACAGGCTCTCGTGATCAAAGGCCTCCACCGCACCGGGACGGTGTTGCAGCAGCCATTGTCGCTGCACTTCTTCAGCTCTCAGGATAACCGGCTCTACGTCCCACAAGGTGTTGTCGAGGTCGAAGGTGATGACAGAGATCGTCACCTCAATCGCCTGTACGCCGTTTCGC
>JANNXP010000158.1:0-6967 GCA_031409615.1 Haliea sp.
GGTATGCCCGCTTTCTCGCCCAGTGCGGCCAGCGCCAGAGCGCACAGCGGCGTTTCGGTGGCGGGTTTCAATACCACGGTACAGCCCGCAGCGAGTGCCGGAGCCACCTTGCGCGTGATCATCGCAATGGGGAAATTCCACGGTGTAATTGCAGCCACTACGCCCACCGGTTGTTTCAGCGTGACAATGCGCTGGTTGGGATTGTTGGCACTGATGGTGTCGCCGTAAATGCGCCGGCCTTCTTCGGCGAACCATTCGACAAAGGCAGCGCCATACGCCACTTCGCCGCGCGATTCGGCCAGGGGTTTACCCTGCTCTGCGGTCATCAATCGCGCAAGGTCTTCCTGGTTGGCCATGATCAGTGCGAACCAGCGCTTGAGGATGGCCGAGCGTTCTTTGGCCACCACGTTGCGCCAGCTATTGAACGCCCTGTCGGCCGCTTCGATGGCGCGCCGGGTTTCCGCTGCACCCGCATTGGGTATGGAGATGATTTCTTCTTTGGTAGCGGGATTAAATACACCCATGGTGGCACCGTTGTCGGCGTCAACCCATTTGCCGTCGATGTACAGTTGTGAGCGCAGCAGGGTCGGATCGGTAAGTGTTAGCATGAGATAGAAATTCTCCTGATTAAGTGTGGGCGCAGTCTACTTGCCGGCAAGGCGGGCAACAACAGGGGCGAAGGTTTCCACCATGTTGTTTTGTCCGTCGTCCAGGACTGCAATATAAGAAATACCGTACGCTTCGCGGCGGCGTTGCAATTCGTCACAGATAAAATCGACACTGCCAATCAGGCAGTGCGGGTGGCTGAGTATGTCCTCGGCCGTCATGCCCAGCATGCCACCGATGGCCTCCGCAGTCGGTTGCGGGTGGTCGGTGATGATGGTGTTGTAGGCGCCGATTTCCAGCTCAATATCCTTGAAGCGCGCACCGGCGCCGCTCTTTATCCAGTCGATTTTTTTCGCCGTCGCGTCGGCCAGCCCCGAGTTCATGCCATCGGGGCCCAACATGCCAGCGCGGTTGTTGAAATTCAGGCTGACAATGTCCGCCTCCTGTCCGGCAAACTGCAGAATCTTTTTGCTGCCGCCGCCAATCATCAAAGGTGGGTAGGGTGTCTGTGCGGGGGAGGGTGTGCCAGAGAAACCGGACCAGCGAATAAAGTCGCCGGCGATCTCCAGCGGCTCGCCCGCCATGAACGCCTTGTACGCGTGTACAAATTCAGCAAAGCGCTCGAAGCGCTGCGGGAATTCGTCAAACGGCAGGTTGACCGCCTCGTATTCATTCTTGATCCAGCCCGCGCCGATGCCGAATTCCAGTCTGCCACCGGACAGGTAGTCCATGGTGGCGGCTTCCTTGGCCAGGATGATCGGGTGGTGATAGTCATTGCAAAAGACGCGACAACCGACACGCAACGTGGTGGTTTGTTCCAGCGCCATGGCAATCGCCGGTACGGCGGCCAGCATTTGCGGTGGGTGGTAGGTGCTGTCCAATGCGGGACCGGCACTGAGAAAGTGATCGGCGAGGAAGAAGGTGGAGTAACCCAGATCTTCCGTTTTGGCAATCAGCGTGCGCCAGTTGGCGGGCGAGTCGGTGTTGAAGCTCTGCAGTGAAAAACGAAAAGGTCTATTGCTCATGTCGACATCTGTCCCTGTCAGCTATGCCACTTTAGTCAATTTGACCGGGATCGCACTGTGTCGCGCCATGCCGGAGTATTTTTCCGGATGATCCAGATTGTTGATCAGCCTATTGGTGTTGGCACCGAGCTGGCGGACCTTGTCATCTGCGCTGCCATCGGGTGCTGCTCCCCAACAGTGGGCCATGGAGACCACACCGCGTTTGATGTCGGCACTGCTCTGCGCGACGGCGGGAATTTCGCCGCGTGCGGAACTGATGGAGATAATTTCGCCGTCGGCAATATTGAGTAGGGCGAGATCTTCAGGGTGAATGTAGGCCGGGTTGGTCGTAGTCTTGGCGGCCAGCACACTCAATTCAGGTCCGGTGGAGTTGTAGTTATTCTTCATCCGGCGGCTGATCAGTAGATAGGGAAAGTCAGCTTTAACCTGCAAGCTGTTGTCGGCATCGCGCGCCGCCGTTTCCAACTCTGTTGCCAGGCCAGCGGGAAACAGATCCATAAAGCCGCGCGTCGCCGGGTCTGCGGGCTCGATAATAACATCGGGCACAGCATAGACATGACCGCCATCGCGGCTATAAATTTCCTCGATGGGAACGCGTGACCCCGTAGTCATCTTCTTTAACAGGTCATACTTACTGGGCCTGTTTTGCATATCCAGCGGGTGCTGTTGGTTAATGCTGAGTTCGAGGCCCAGGCGCTTGCCGAGCTCCCAGAACACTTCCCACTCTTCAATCACATCGCCTTCGGCCTCCACCACCGCTTTGGTGTAGTGGCTATACGGTTGCTCATACCAGATATCGGTCAGCACGGTCATGTCATCGCGTTCCAGGCACAGCTTGGCGCCAATGACATAGTCTGCCAGCTCTGCGGTGGCGGACAATTTGTAGTCAACACAGACCAGCAGGTCGAGATCCTTTAATGCTTCGAAGGCCTTTTGCTGGCCGGGCCATGCCAGCAGCGGGTTGCCACCAATACAGATGAGCGCCCTGATCTGGCCGTCGCCTGCCATTAATATTTCGTCAGCGCACACCGCAGTGGGCATTTCCTTGATCGGGCCGTTGGCGGTCAGTACGGTCACCTCGCCAATATCGTCTGATACCCGACTGCGGACACCGGTCAGCCACTCCGGCTGCGGGGATACCGCCTGCGCCAGTCGCGGTGCCAGTGGCGACAGGATACCGGCGTTGGGAAGCTTTTCTCCGGCGCGGTAGTGGCGGCCGCAAATCGCATTGATCGCCTGCACCAGATGCTGCACCAGATTGGGATTCGGGCCCATCTCCGGACCGGTGCCGGTGCTCGCCGTGCCTCTGGGTCCGGCGGCAAACATCCGCGCGGCGGCGATGATATCGCTCTTCTCCAGATCGGTGCGCTGGGCGACGTAATCGGGGGTAAACCGAGCAAGGCTGGCCTTGAAGGTATCGAGGTTTTCAATATGTTCGGCGCAAAACTCGGCGTCGTGCAGATTTTCCTCAAGGATGATATGTATCAGTCCTGCCAGTAACACGGCGTCCTGCCCCGGCTTAATCTGCAGGTGGAGGTCAGAGCGGGCGGCAACTTCCGAGCGGCGCGGATCCACGCAGATAATTTTCATGCCGCGTTTTTTACCTTCGCGCAGCGCGTTAGCGGGGCTGAAGGAGGGTATTCCCCCCGGTATGGAAAAGTGCGACACCAGTGTGTTGTTGCCGATAATGAGGGCGACGTTGGAGTCGCGCCAGGTATGGCTGCCGCCAGCCCAAAATCCCATACGGGCGGCGCCAATGCCGACCTTGGCGGGCTGGTCAATGGTGATGCTGGTGTAGTACGAGGGCGAATCCAGCGCCACGTGCCAGGCCTTGGCGACCGGGTGGGTGGCAGAATTCTGGAACGATACGGTGCCGTTATAGCTGGCGATACTGCGCGGCCCATGTTTTTTCAAAATAGCCTTCAGCTGTTCGGCTATTTCGTCCAACGCCTGCGCACTGCTGATCGCTGTGCGACTGCCGTCATCGTTCTTTTTCAGGGAGCTCAGAATACGCTTCGGGTAGTACAATTGCTCCGGCAGTTGCCGCCCTTTGATGCAGGTGTAGCCGCCGTAGACCTCGTTGTCGGTATCCGGCACGAGAGCGATCAGCTTGTTGTTTTCGACGGTCGCTTCCATCGGACAATAGGCGTGACAGAAGCGGCAGTAGGTTTTTACCGTTTTAAGCGCCATGCTGTGCGATCCTCTGCCTGTTTCTGGAACGTGGTTCTTGAACGTGAGTCTGGTCTGAACGGCTCACGCGGTAAAAAAATCAGCCCGTGGCTTGCCCTGCGGGTCGTACACCGGCTCTTCAAGGGCTACCTTGTATTTGGCGACCTGCGGATCGGTGAGGCCATACTTGCTTAAAGCGGCGAGCATGCCCGAGTAATAGTGGCCCGCCAGGTGCGCCGCCAGATCCTCGACCGATGCCCACTTCTCAAACACGCACACGCGCGTTACGGAGGTCGGGTCCGCCGACCAGACATACTCCAGGCAGCCTTGTTGGGCGCGGGTATCTATCACCAGTTGCGCCGTTTCGGCCAGCGCTTTTTCACGCTCACCGGCGGGGAGATGGACGGTGCCGGCGATGAGTACGGTCATGGTGGAATCCTGCGCAAAGGCGGCATTGGGTGGTTAGCGGGAAGCTCTGGAACAGTAGCAGAGTGAGGGTTTTAAAACAATCAGGGTTGACTGATTTTTTGGGAACCGGTATGTTGCGCGCATGACTACTCTGATAAATCGCCAGTACTATCTGGCGTCGCGCCCCGTCGGGCACCCCACTGCCAGCAATGTACCTGCGCGGGACGTTCCCGTGCCTGACCCCGCCGCAGGCGAGGTGGTGCTGCGCAATCTCTATATTTCGCTGGACCCGGCCATTCGCGGCTGGATGGGCGATGACCCGAACTACATAGAACCGATCAAGCTCGGCGATGCCGTGCGCAGTTCGGTGCTGGGCCGTGTGGTGAAAAGCAACAGCCCGGACTATGCCGTGGGCGATGTGGCCATGACCATGGGTGGCTGGGAGCAGTACACCACGGTGCAGGGGTTTATGCTCAACAAGCTGGATGAAAATATCGGAATTCCCCTTAGTACTTTTCTCGGCGCGCTGGGCCCCACCGGCCTTACCGCGTACTTCGGATTGCTGGAAGTCGGTAAGCCCAAAGCAGGGGAGACCGTGCTGGTAAGCGCTGCCGCTGGCGCAGTTGGCTCCATAGTGGGACAGATCGCAAAGATGAAAGGCTGCCGCGTGGTCGGTATGGCCGGCAGCGATGACAAGTGTCGCTGGCTCACGGAAGAATTGGGTTTCGACGCTGCCATCAATTACAAGACCTGTGGCGATTATGTCGCGGCGATTAAAAAGGCCTGTCCCGCCGGTGTGGATGTGTATTTTGATAACGTAGGCGGCGAGATTCTGGACGCCACGCTGCTGTGCCTGAATAAATTTGCACGGGTGGCCGTGTGTGGCTGGATCTCAACCTATAACGTGCCGAACGCGCCGGGCCCGACCAATCTGTGGCAACTGGTTGCCGAGAGCGTGACCGTGCAGGGTTTTACCGTGCTCGATTACCTGGACCGCTTCCCCGAGGGCATCGGCCAGCTCGCCCAGTGGGTGATGGCGGGCGAGCTCAAGTATCGCGAGGACGTGGTCGACGGGTTGGATAATGTGCTGCCGACATTCCTCAAGCTGTTCGATGGCAGTAACCAGGGCAAGTTGGTGATTCGGCTGCCGGAGTAGTAAGCAGCAGAATCAAGTAGGACTCACGTTCAATGTGCACTGCCGGGATCACTCCCCGGCAGCGCGCCCCACATCAAGACACCAACATATCCCCCCGATTGACGGTAAACGACTTCGTCGCAGCCTCATCCACCGTGTAGTCGGTAGAGTCTATCGTGGTGATAAAGCGGTGGCTGGCCACGACGGTCTCGCGCGTGAACGCCATGTGCAGATAACCCCGGCCGACCAGGTTGGCATAGACCAGATCATCTATCAGGGTCGTTACCAGCGGACTGAACGCGGCGGCGGCACCCGCGCCCAGAATAACGTCCAAGCCGGGTGAGCTGACGCTGGTGGTGCCGAATTCCACCCCGGCGATTTTGCCGTCGGTAGTGGTCAGCTGTGAGGTCCACGCATTGTGTGTGTCGCCCGCCAGTACCACGAGTTTGGAGCCCAACTGCTGGGCGAAAGCCAGCAACTCATCGCGCTCGAATTCGTAGCCATCCCAGGCATCCAGGTTGTAGGGCATCGCCGACGCCAGCAGCGCGACTTGCTCCGGGGTGCGATCTTCCGGTGCCGTACTTTTAGCGCCAACCGCCGCCAGCACCGCAGCAGTGCCCTCAGCCAGTCGCGGATTCTCAGGGGAGATGCCCGGATCCAGTGCTTCCAGAATGGGTGATGGCAGATGGTAGCGGCTCAGCAGCACTTGCTGCCCCAGCACCTGCCATTGCGCGCTGCTCTGGGTCAACTGCTCGCGCAGCCAGCCCAGCTGGTCGCTGCCCAGGATGGTGCGGTTGCTATCGCCAAAGCGGGCCCGTGCATCTTCCACATTAATAATGCCGCCGGTGGCAATGTCACCGTAGAGCACTTGCTCATCACGGCCAATGACGCGCGTGTCCAGCATCAGCAGATCCAGCAGATCGCCATACTGGAAACGGCGATAGATGATGTCGTTCATGCTGGTAGGCGGGCGCACTGGCAGCCATTCGTGCCAGGCTTGTAGAGCCGCTATTTTGCGCTCGATGAAGCTGCCTTCTGTCGCGGGATCGTGGTTCTCCGCGCCGTCCTTCCAGGTATCGTTGGCCACCTCGTGGTCGTCCCACACCACGACAAAGGGGTGCGCCGCGTGCGCTGCCTGCAGGTCTACATCCCGGCGGTACAGCGCGTAGCGAATGCGATAGTCGCCAAGCGTCAGGATTTCATTGGCCGGTTCCACCACTCGGCCGAATTCCTCGGCGCGTTCGCTGGCATAGCCCGCTGAACTGTATTCATAGAGGTAATCGCCCAGGTGCAATACGGCATCGAGCTCCTGGTTGGCAAGCTCGCGGTACACATTGAAGAATCCGGCGGGGTAATTGGAACAGGACACCACCGCAAAGGTGGCGGCTGCTACCGCGCCCTCTGGCAGGGTGCGGGTTCTGCCCACGGGTGATGTCTTGTCGCCTGTCATAAACCGATAGTAATAGCGCGTGGCAGGCGACAGACCCTCCACATCGACCTTCACGGTGTAGTCCACGTCAGCGCTGGTGACGCCATCGCCATTGGCGACGATGGTGGTAAAACTCGCATCGGTCGCGATTTCCCACGCAATCCTGACGCGTCCCTGCGCCTCGGGAGTGACCCG
>JANNXP010000159.1:0-3072 GCA_031409615.1 Haliea sp.
GCACCGGGACGGTGTTGCAGCAGCCATTGTCGCTGCACTTCTTCAGCTCTCAGGATAACCGGCTCTACGTCCCACAAGGTGTTGTCGAGGTCGAAGGTGATGACAGAGATCGTCACCTCAATCGCCTGTACGCCGTTTCGCTCGGGGATGTGCCGCGTCGTACACTTTGGCCAGATGCTGGAAATCCAGATGGGTGTAGATCTGCGTAGTGGAAATATTCGCGTGCCCCAGCAGCTCTTGAACAGCCCGCAGGTCGCCGCTGGATTCCAGCATGTGGCTGGCAAAGGAGTGGCGCAGCATGTGGGGATGCACGTCCTGATGCATGCCGGACCTGCGGCCCTGCACTTTCAGGCGCGCCTGAATATTGCGCACGCTGATGCGACGACCGCGATTGCTGGTGAAAAGCGCGCCGCAGTCGGCGACCTCCGCAGTGGCCGGCGGCCGCACTTCCAGCCACCGTGCAATGGCCTGCAGCGCCACTGAGCCTACCGGTACGGTGCGGGTTTTACGGCCCTTACCGGTAACCGTCAGTAGTTTGGAGTGCGGGTCTATATCGTCCACCTCCACGGCCGCCAATTCTGCCAGGCGCAGCCCGGAGGAGTAGAATAACTCCGCCATGGCGCTGTCACGACGTGCGATCAACGTGTCTGTGTCGAAGGACAGGTACTTGCCGACCTGGTCGGCGTCCATGGTTTTGGGTAATTTGCGCGGTTTGCGGGGGGCCTGCACACTGGCGGCCGGGTTACGCAGCAGCCCGCTTTCACGCCCCAGGAAATTATAGAAGGAGCGGGAGGCAGACAGGCTGCGCTGAATACTGCCACCGGCCAGACCCTGGCGATGCAACTGACTTGCCCAGGCACGGATATCGGCTTCAGCCAGTTGTTCAATAGCGCCCCTGTCGCTCGTTACACAGAACTGCTGCAGGGCCAGAAGATCACGTCGATAGTTGCTGACAGTGTGGGGTGAGAGTTGACGCACATCGCGCAGGTAATCGATAAACCGCGCGGCACCGGTGTCCAGTTCGACGTGAGGGGTGTCTGTAGTGACCACAGAGCCGTCAGTGGGTCGCGTAGTGCAGGCGCGACAGCAGCTTCACCATAACGTCTGCAATATGGGACAGGAACAGTGTGCCGATCTTGCTGTTGTAGTGATTGGCGTCCGAACTGCCCACCGCAATCAGCCCCAGCTGTTCATTATTGGTCAGGGGCATGAGTGCGGCTGAACCGACCCCGCTGCCCTCAGCAAACAGGAACGCAAACTCTTCCTTGCGCAGGGCGCCGCACACCGCCTTATGTCCCCTGAACAGTGAGCCGATCTCAGTTTTCACCGTCTCCTGCGTTTCCATGCGCCAGCCCTCCTGGCTGCTGTGCTCACCGAACAGGATCATGCTGGCATGTTCTACGCGAAAGTCAGTGGCCATGGAGGCCATGAAGATGCTGTAAAGGGCCTCGGTAGAGTCCGCTTCCAGCAGCTTCAATACCAGGGTGCGGGTCTGCTCATACAAGGCATCGTTGTTGCGAGCGTTGGCCGTCAGCGTTTTCAGTCGTTGGCGTATATCCACGTTGCGCTCGCGCAGTACGCTGACCTGTTTTTCGACCAGCGATATGGCACTCCCGGAGGCGTGCGAGACATGCAGGTAGTCCAGCATGTCCGGGTGACGCTGCAGGAAGTCATCGTGGTTCTTCAGGTATTCGCGCACGACCTCGTCATTGAGTTCCGTGTCCGTGATGTGCTCGGCGGCGGTCTTGGCGGCGCCCTGTTTTTTGCTGACTGGCATGATGAGTGGCTCTCCCTGCTGTAAATGGACCCCGTTGGGCGGGGCTTCAGATTTTTATAGTGCCATCGAACACCACTGCAGTGGGGCCCGTCATTATTACGGGCCGGCCTTCGCCTGCCCACGCTACAGAAAGCTTACCCCCCGGCAGTACAACTGTCACGGACTCACTCAGCCAGCCGCGGGAAATGCCATACACGACCGCAGCACACGCTCCAGTGCCGCAGGCCAGGGTTTCGCCCACGCCGCGTTCATACACCCGCAGCTTGATTTCCGTCTCCGAAACAACTTGCATAAAGCCGGCATTGACCCGCTGTGGGAAGTCAGGATGTGACTCGATCAGCGGCCCCAGGTGCTCGACCTCTGCCCTGGCAATATTATTGACGCGCAGCACTGCGTGGGGGTTGCCCATGGATACAGCGCCGATTTCCAGTTCCCCGCCATCCACGCGCAGGGGGTAGCACAGCGCTCTAGCAGTTGCGGTAAAGGGTATTTTCCTGGGCTCGAACTCCGGCGCGCCCATATCCACCTCTACCTCATGGTTGGGATGCACTCGCAGCTCAATAATGCCGGCTGATGTTTCCACGCTGATCACCCGCTTGCCGGTCAGCTTTTTCTCGCGCACGAAACGGGCGAAGCAGCGCGCGCCATTGCCGCACTGCTCCACTTCCTTGCCATCGGCATTGTAAATGCGGTAGCGAAAATCAACCTGCGGATTTTGCGGTGCTTCTACGACTAACACCTGGTCGCAGCCGATTCCAAAGTGTCGGTCTGCCAACTGGCGCACGTCCCGGGAGCGCAGCTTGTAATGCTGGCTGATCAGGTCGATGACGACGAAGTCATTGCCCGCGCCATGCATTTTAGTGAACTGTAATTGCATGCTAGCCTCGTTGCCCTCTCAATCAACGGCGCCGGGATTGTCGCTGCCGGGTAGGCAGGTCTCGCCGCGGATCAGATCGGCCAGGGTTTCGCGCGGCCGCACCAGATACATCTCACTACCGTCCACCATGATTTCCGGGGCGCGGCCACGACTGTTGTAATTCGAACTCATGGTGAAGCCGTAGGCGCCCGCGCCAAACATTGCCAGCAGGTCACCCTGGCTGAGCGCGAGGTTCCTCGCCTTGCCCAGGAAATCTCCGGTTTCACACACCGGGCCCACCACATCCCATTGCGCCAGTTGTCCGCTAGTCGTTTGCTCCACACGCTGGATATCCATCCACGCCTGGTACAGCGCCGGGCGGATCATGTCATTCATCGCGGCATCCACCAGTGCGAAGTGGTGATCGGGCGTGGATTTG
>JANNXP010000160.1:0-8699 GCA_031409615.1 Haliea sp.
CACTGATCATGGCCAACCAGGAAGACCTCGCCCAGTTGATGACCGCTGAGCAGGGTAAACCGCTGGCTGAATCGCGCGGCGAAGTGGCGTATGGCGCAGCGTTTGTGGAGTGGTTCGCGGAGGAAGGCCGACGTATTTACGGCGACACCATCAGTGCTAACAATCCCAACCAGCGCATTATCACCCTGAAACAACCGGTGGGTGTGGTGGCGGCAATTACACCGTGGAACTTCCCTATCGCGATGATCACACGCAAGGTGGCTCCGGCACTCGCGGCTGGCTGTACGGTGGTTTTAAAACCCGCCACCGAAACACCGTTGTGCGCGCTGGCGCTGGCTGCTCTGGGCGAGAAAGCAGGCATCCCCGCCGGCGCATTCAGTGTCGTGGCCGGCAACAACGCACGGGCTATCGGCGGTGAAATGACCGGCAATACCATCGTGCGTAAGGTGACCTTCACCGGCTCCACCGAAATCGGCAAGGTGCTGATGGCGCAGTGTGCCGGCACGGTCAAGAAAACCTCCATGGAACTGGGCGGCAATGCGCCCTTTATCATCTTCGATGACGCGGACCTGGACGCCGCCGTAGTCGGCGCCATGGCCTCCAAGTATCGCAACGCCGGCCAGACCTGCGTGTGCGCCAACCGCATCCTGGTGCAGGAATCGGTGTTCGACGCCTTCGCTGAGAAGCTGGTCACGGCGGTGAAAGCGCTGAAGATGGGTAATGGCGCCGATGAGGGCGTGACGGTCGGCCCGCTGATTAACGATGCGGCCTTTGAGAAAGTCAGCGCCATCGTAAATCAGGCCACGGCCAATGGTGCCAAAGTGTTAGCGGGGGGCAAAGGCAGTGAAATCCCCGGTCAGAATTTCTATGAGCCTACGGTACTGGTCGACGTCAACGACACCATGGACGTGTACAACGAAGAGATCTTCGGCCCCATTGCGCCCCTGTTCAAGTTCAAGACGGAAGAGGACGCTATCCGCATCGGCAACGACACACCCTTTGGCCTCTCCGCCTACTTTTACTCCCGTGATATCGGGCGTATCTGGCGCGTGGCCGAGGGCCTGGACTACGGCATCGTCGGTATCAATGAGGGCATGATCTCTACCGAGGTCGCCCCGTTCGGTGGCGTGAAGGAATCCGGCATCGGGCGTGAGGGCTCAAAATACGGTATCGATGACTACCTGGAAATCAAATACCTGTGTATGGGAGGCGTGCAAAACTGATGTCCGGCAAAACTGAAACGGTAACAAAGACCAAAGTCACCGAGGATTCCGGTGAGGATATCAGTTGGCAGGCGCAAAAAAGCGCGATGACCCGCGACCGTATTCTGGACGCGGCGATCAATTGCTTCATCGAACTGGGCTACACCAACGTCACCACGGCCAAGGTAGCCAGCTCGGCGGGGGTTTCGCGCGGCGCCATGCTGCACCACTTTCCGTCAAAAACGGAGCTCATACAGGCCGCCGTTGAGTATCTGCATGACAAGCTGCTGGAGGATTACACCCAGCGCGTGTCCAATATTCCCACCGCATTGAAGGGCAAGAAACGTCGACGTGCAGGCATTGATGCCTATTGGGATCACCTCACCGGAGATATGTTCGTGGTGTATCACGAACTGTGCGTGGCCAGCCGCACCGACCCGGAATTACAATCCATCCTGGAAAACTCGCAACTGCTGTTCGAGGAGCACGTGCGCGAGTCCAATACCACGTTGTTTGCAGAGTGGCAGGATCGCGGCGACCGTTTCCTGCTGGCGATGGATGTTACCAAGTTTATGATGGAAGGTATGGCTGCTGGACAGCTCATGACCCATCGGGAAACGCGCGTGAAGCGACTGCTTAGCTACCTCTCCGACCGACTGGAAGAGATTTTTGACGAGGGCGAAGGCAGCACCGCCATCGGGCGGCACTCCGGCGGCTAGAATGCCATAGCGCACAGCGGGTGCGCGTGAACGGTCGGGCGGCGCACTAGGCCGCCAGATCCGCGAATTTCTGCAGGTAGTAAGACTCATCCCCGTACAGCTTGGCCAGCAGCATCAGACGCTTGTAATGATGACCGACGCACAGTTCATCGGTCATACCCATGCCACCGTGCAACTGCACAGACTGCTGGGCTACATACCTGCCCGCATCCGACACTTTCACCTTCAGTGCCGCGCAAGCCGCTGGTGCATCGCCACTGTTCGCGTCCAGCTGGATGGCTGCATTGAGCAGCAGTGAGCGGGTTTCCTCCACTTTCAAATACATCTCTGCCATGCGGTGCTGCAGCACTTGAAATTTGCTGATGGGCTGACCAAACTGCTGGCGGGTTTTCGTGTACTCCACGGTGGCGTCCAGCAGCGCCTGCATCGCACCCAATGCTTCACCGCCCAGAGCCACAATGGTGGTATCAATAACCGCCTCTATCAGGGGCAAGCCCTGATCGATAGTGCCCAGCACCTGTGCGGCACCCAGTTGTAAGCTGTCCAGGTGAATGTGCGCTCCACCACTGCCATCGACTGCAACAAAGCGCTCACGACTTACACCGCTTGCTGTAGCATCGACGATAAACAGGGTAATACCCGCGCGGTCACTAACAGCACCTGAGGTGCGCGCCGAGACGATGACATAATCGGCGCAGTGCGCATTCAGCACCGCAAATTTTTTCCCGGTCAGGACATAGCCATCGCCCTGGCGCTGCGCTGTGGTAGTGACTCGGGCCAGATCGTAGCCGCCGTGTTGTTCGGCGCACGCGAAAGCCCATTGGGCACGGCCCTCGATGATCGCGGGAATACATTGCTGCTGTTGCTCCACGCTGCCGCCGCGCTGTAAAAACCCGCCGCAGGTCACTACCGTTGACAGGAACGGCTCGCGCACCAAGCCATTTCCCAGTGCCTGCGCCACCACCATCAGATCGGTTGCGCCGCCCGCAATTCCCCCCAGCTCCTCACTGAAAGGGATAGACAGCCAACCAAGCTCGGCAAACTGTTGCCAGGCATTGCTATCAAAGCCCTGCTCGGTGGCTGACAGGGCCCGGTGGCGTTCCACCGTGCAATGCTCTCGTACATACTTGTCGACGCTATCGCGCAGTAACACTTGCTCTTCGCTAAGGGAAAAATCCACGGTGAGACCTGTCGTTAAAGTTGAGTTTTTAGTGCCGGCTTGCCAGCGATTGGACCGCAGGAGCGGGCCGCCATGCTAGCAAAGGGCCTATAGCAAAACAATCAATCCCTACTGTTTTATTCCTCCTCGAATTGACCTAGACTCAGCGGCAACCGACACCCCCGCAAACCCTACCGAACAGGAATCTCCATGCCAAAACTGAACCTGAGTGCCGACGACGTTCTGACCACCACGCGCGCGGTGCGTAAGCGCCTGGATTTTGACAAGCCGGTGGAGATGTCTGTGCTGCGTGAGTGCCTGGACATTGCCCTGCAGGCGCCCTCAGGCTCCAACTCCCAGGGCTGGCAATTCGTTATCGTGACCGACCCCGCCAAGAAAGCGGCTATCGCCGCACTGTATCTGAAGGCCTTTGAGGACTATGAAGCTGGCCCTGCGCAGCCGACCAAACAACATCTGGATGACCCTTCGATGGCGCCCACCCAGGAGCGCGTTCTCAGTTCCGCCCGCTATCTGGCCGACAATCTGGCCAGAGTGCCTGCCCTGTTGATTCCCTGCTGCACCCCACGCCCGGACCTTCCCGGCTTCTCGCAGGGCGTACTCGCCAGCATCTATGGTTCTATACTGCCCGCCGTGTGGAGTTTTATGCTGGCAGCGCGCGAGCGCGGCCTCGGCACCTGCTGGACCAGTTTGCATCTCACCTATGAAAACGAAGTCGCTGCACTGCTGGGCATCCCCGACGAGTTCGCCCAGGTCGCCCTGATACCGATCGCCTATACCCAGGGCACGGATTTCAAAGCAGCACCGCGCAAGGACCTGGACTCCGTCCTGCATACCAATAGCTGGTAGGCCGTGAACGACACAGCGCACCCGCACAGGTACTGCCCGCAGGAGCTGCCGGTCAATCGGGGTGGCTTATGACTGAAAGACCCATTCCCGCTGCAAGCGAGATAACGCGATTAGAAGGCCACCGCTTTCCCGGTGGCTTTTATACCGTCGCCCACTGGGAAAATTTCCTGCTGAGTGAATGCACCGGCGCCGCGTTGTTGCCCCAGGGCATGGTACATCCGGTTGCCCTGTTTCACCTTCCCATCATGGGCGCAGGCACCTCCATCGCTGAAATGTTTGCTCTCGGGCAAGCGGAGTCCGACCTCTCCATTATGATCGAGAGTTACGACTGGGAAACCTTTGAGTCATTACGCGAGGAAATCCGCTATAGCGTCAGTGGTGGCATTACCAGTGCGCAGCGCTGCACGAATGCACAGGGCGAACTCTACGATCGTATCCAATTCTGCTTCGAGGTGCATACCCCGGAAGCAGCATTGGCGGCGCGGACTACCATCACCTGGCATTACACGAGGAATACCCTGTGAGCTTCGCGGTGGGTGACAGCATTCCCCAGTGGGAGATGGCCAGCGTATCCGCTGAGCGCATGTGCACCATGGCGGCGATACTGCGCGACCCCAATCCCCTGCATTGGGATCGCGATGCGGTGGACTCTCTGCCCTTTGGTCTGGGCCAGCGCACCATCAACCAAGGCCCTCTCGGTTTGTCGTACATGATCAATATGTTGTACGCCTGGGCGGGGCCACACTGTCTGCGGCGAATTGTTATGCGTTTTCCCCAGGTGGTGCTAGACGGCGAGTGTGTTATCGCCCGGGGTAAGATCAGCATGCTACATGAGGATCAGGGCTTGGCCCTGGCCGACTGCACAGTGTGGCTCGAACATGCCGATCGAGGTATATTACTGGAGGGCACCGCCACCGTCGTATTGCCTGTGTGAGGTTCCGATGACACTACGTAAACCCTGGCGATTACTCATTCTCTGCACCGTGTTCGCCGCCCCCCAATCAGGCTTGGCAAGCACACCCTCTCCCGAGGCCCAAGCCCTGATTACAGAACTGGGGCTCACGCCGTCAGCCACACCCATCTCCAAGTATCCTGGCTGGGCCCCGCAACGCGTGGTGGTCATGCTGATACCCGCCATGGGTACTGCAGCCCCCGAATTCGAGCAAGCATTGAAAAAGGCTGCCGGCAATGTTGATCTGGTGTTCGACCGCTCAGGCGGTTTTATTGTGCCTGCACAGTTACTCGCAGGCACTGACGCGGTGATCGGCATTTGCACACCACCTCTGTTGCAGCAGGCCGATGCGCGCCTGCTGTGGATACACAACTACAGCGTGGGCATGGAGCACTGCACGGGGCTCAGCGGCGCCCAACGACAGCAGCTGGTTTTGAGCAATAACAAGCGCCTGTCCGGACCGGCCATTGCTGAACATGCCATCGCCATGCTGCTGGCGCTGACTCACAAGCTGCCTGACTACCAGAAAGCACAGAGTGAAGGAAAATGGCAACGGGAGCTCTCTGATACGGTCTCCTTTGGTGAACTCAAGGGTAAAACCCTGTTGGTCGTTGGGCTTGGTGGCATCGGCACCGAAATCGCCTGGCGCGCACACGGTTTGGGCATGCGCGTTATCGCCACACGCAGTTCCTCCCGTGAAGGCCCCGACTTCGTGGAATATGTTGGACTCGCGGATGAACTACACACCCTGGCGGGCAAGGCTGACATCGTTGCGAACGCACTGCCCCTTACACCCGCGACGACCGGCATCTTTAACAAAGCGTTCTTTAGTGCGCTAAAACCCGGCGCCATTTTTCTGTCGGTCGGACGCGGCAAGAGCACCGTCACCGGCGACCTCATCGCCGCGCTGGAATCGGGCACGCTGTTTGGCGCAGGTCTGGATGTGACCGACCCGGAGCCCCTGCCCAAAGACAATCCCCTGTGGCAATTGCCCAATGTCATCATTACGCCCCATGTCTCCGCCGCCGGGGCCGATAGCCCACAACGCACCATGGTTATCGCGGTGGAGAACCTCCGCAGGTATGTGGCCGGTGAACCGCTACTCAACGTGGTGGATATGAGCAAGGGGTATTGATGAATATCCCACTTATAAAAAATGTAACCATTCGTTCAGTAACTACAAGTGATCTGGAAGGCGTTAGTGCTATCTACAATCATTACATTTGCAATACTGCGGTCACGTTCGAAGAAGTAAAAGTCACATCTGAACAAATGGCCGAACGACTCAATAGTGTCAAATCAGCTTCTCTGCCATGGTTAGTTGCCGAGCTTTCCGGTCAAGTGGTTGGTTATGCTTATGCTGGGAAATTTCACAATCGTTCAGCCTATCGCTTTACCGTTGAAGCCACTATTTACCTGGCGCATACCATTTCTGGCAAAGGCATCGGAACCAAACTCTATGCCGAGCTACTTACCATTCTAAAACAACAAAATTTCCACAGCGTAATCGGCATCATTGCATTACCTAACCCTGCAAGTGTGGCCTTACACGAAAAATTTGGCTTTAAAAAAATTGGCCATTTTCCAGAGGTAGGCTTCAAATTTAACAATTGGCAAGATGTCGGCTACTGGCAGGTAGCTCCAGGTTCCTGACAGTCTTGCAAAAATAGTGGGGGCGGATTTATATTTTTGGTGATGCGCCCTTATATTTGTATCAGGAAGTATGGATGCGCCTAATATATCGGGTGATGCTCACTCCCCGAGGCGGTATGAATACAGACAGAGGCCACCAAGGAGATAGAACATGCATCAGGAAATTATACATATTCACCATTACAGCCTCGCTGCTCCAATGCAAATTCTGGAAGACGTCGCCACTTTCTATCAGCAGGTGCTTGGATTGGAAAAAGGCGACAGGCCTGATTTTGGCATTGGCGGGTTTTGGCTCTATTCGGGCAGGTACCCAATCATTCACCTTATAGAGGACCCCGGCAGGAGCAGTAAAAACTCCGGACACTTTGATCATGTGGCACTGCGCTGCTCTGATCTTGAGGGCACACGATCCCGCCTTGATAAACATGGGATCAAATACACCGAGCTCGAAATGAAAGCGCTTAAGCAGCTGCAAATATTTGTCACCGATCCTGCGGGTACTGCCGTTGAACTGAATTTTCAGCTCGGGCAGGGCGATGCTTAAAGAATCGACTCAGAGGCGCGTTAATAGCCATGCTTGAACTCACTCCCCACGAAATCCAGTGTCCCTACTGTGGTGAAACCATCGAGGTTCTTCTGGATTGCTCTATTGAACAGCAAAGTTATATCGAAGACTGCCAGGTGTGTTGTCGCCCGATCGAATTTAATGTGACAGTCGACTACGAAGGCGTACCCTACGTAGCAGTTGCCAGCGAAAATGAGTAGTCCAAACCAAACAATAGGCAATGGAGACGCCATGTCCAGCGTACGGAAGTTCGCCCTATTCGGCTCCGCGTCCTTCGGCATCGCGACGGTGCTTCTCGGCCTCATCATGCTGTTTGTCTTTCCCGCCAGCGCAGAGTTATCGGCAGGATTTCGCACACCGATTATCGCCTTTGAGTTTGCCAAGACCGACGCAGACCTGTCCTTCTTGTCGGGCAACGGCGAAACGAGTCGCTTGAACCGCGAAAAGATGGACGCCGGGCATCGTTGGGATATGGTGTTTCCCTTTGCCTATGCAGGCTTTGTCGCACTGTTGCTGTTGCAACTTGCAACGCGGGGTCAGCGCTGGCTGGGGCTGGCTATTCCTGTCGCCTTACTGATTATTCCTTTTGATATCTGGGAAAACACCATCCTGCTAGCACTCACCAGGGCATTGGGCAATGCGGAGTCGATCGAAATGCTGTTAGTAGAACTGAACCTTGCTACCTGGTTAAAGTGGGGAGCACTGGGCATCAGCATAGCCGGCTTAGCCATTGGCTACAGTGTCGAGAAAGCATACCTATCGGCGTTGGTGGCGGTGGTCGCTGCGATGAGCGTCGCCACCTGCTGGATGTCAGGGACAAAACCGGTAATGACAGAAGCCATGTCCGCAGCGATTTTTCTGTTCTTTTTCTACTTTTCAATAAAGTCCAGCATTCAAGCGTGGAAACTATTTTCCGCAGAAGGGGAGGCGCATGTTTTTGTCCGTTAGCGAATTGGAGGCGGGGCTTGATGACATAAAGTCCTCACCAAAAGATGCGGGAGTGGTAGAGAAAATCGTTTGCAGGCCAGCAGTGGGTGACCGTCAGGAACTCGATACAGCGCAGCTAGACGTGCAGGCGGGAATGATTGGCGATAACTGGGCAAAAAGGGCTCGTAGAAAGACCCCCCCGAATCCTGATATGCAACTAAACCTGATGAACGCCAGAGCAATCGCGCTTATCGCCCAAACTCCGGGCCGCTGGCAACTAGCGGGCGACCAGTTTTATGTTGATCTGGACCTGAGCCCGGATAATCTACCGCCGGGAACTCAGTTGCTGATTGGCGACGCCGTGATTGAGGTGACGGCGGAGCCGCATCTGGGCTGTAAAAAATTCATGGGGCATTTCGGGCGCGCCGCAGCGCTGTTTGTAAACTCTGACATTGGCAAATCACTGAATTTGCGCGGAATCAATGCCAGGATCATCCGTCCTGGCACGGTGCATCAAGGTGCTATCGTTAGAAAAGTACACGTCACTCAGGATCACATATAGGCACTGGCGACGTCCTGCGCGTATCTGCAATAGCAGGCCGGTTAGCCAGCGCCCTACGAATAAGACTGAAATGAGTATTTCTTATGAAGAGTG
>JANNXP010000161.1:0-7004 GCA_031409615.1 Haliea sp.
ACCACGCCGTTCGACATGGTGGTCCTCAATACTCTCGATCGCTTCCATCTGGTGATGGACGTGGCGGACCGAGTGCCGAAATTGCGAGCACAGGCAGCGCACATCAAACAACGCATGCGCGACAAGCTCAGCGCGCACACGCAATACATCCACCAGTACGGCGAAGATATGCCAGAGATTCGCAACTGGAAATGGCTCCATTGAGCCGCACCATTCTTACGCTTAACAGTGGCTCGTCCAGTCTCAAGGCCAGTTTTTTTCACGCCAACGGCACGCGGCGCGACTGGCGTTATGAGCATATCGGGGAGGGTTTTCCGCGCAATCACGCGGCAGCCTTCGACGCACTTCTGCAAGACCTCGGCGACGAAGTACCGGATGCAATCGGTCACCGCTTCGTGCATGGCGGTGAGGTGACCGACGGGGGGCGCCTGCTGGACGCCCCCGAGATCGAGCGGCTACGCGGTATCACTCATCTTGCACCGCTGCACCTGCCGGGCAACCTGCTCGGAGTGGAACTGTGCCTTGGGAGGTTTGACGCGCCGCAGGTAGCCTGTTTCGACACCGCGTTCCACCACACCCTACCGGAACTGGCGCGCCGCTTGCCAATACCGGACGAGCTTGGCATGCGCCGCTATGGGTTTCATGGTCTCAACTACGCTCACATCGCTGCAACGCTGCCGTCACTGCTGGGCGAACTTGCACAGGGCCGTATTGTGGTTGCCCACCTGGGTGCAGGGGCAAGTCTGTGCCTGCTGGAAAGACTGAAATCGGTAGATACCAGCATGGGCTACACCCCGGCTGGCGGTATCCCCATGGGCACACGCAGTGGCGATCTCGATCCGGGCGTGATGCTGGAACTGGCGCAGCACTATGACAGCGAGGCTTTGCGGGATCTGGTTTATCACCGCATGGGACTGCTCGCGCTGTCAGGTGGCCAGAGCAGCGATATGCAGCGCTTGCTTCAGAGCCACAGCGAGGCCGCCCGATTTGCCGTGGACTACTTCTGCCGTCAGGTACGCGCCGCCGTCGGCGCATTTGCCGCCAAGGCTGGCGGTATCGACGCGCTGGTGTTCAGCGGTGGTATCGGCGAACACGCACCCGAAATACGTGCGCGCATTTGCGCACCACTCGGTTTTCTGGGTTTTACTCTGGACATCGATGCCAACCACGCCAACGCCACCTCGATCGCTGCCGCCGACTCCAAACCCGTGCTGCGCATTGTTGCCGACGAAGAGGGCGTTATCCGTGATCTGGTTGAAGCGACTTTGGATAATCAATTGGTTCGATAGCGCAGTTACAGGAGTCTTGCCCATGTCCCTTCAGCAATCCGGATCTTCTGGCCAACACCACGGCACCGGCCATATTGGAAACGACAAAGCTGCATCAGGGGCCCGCACAGGCTTGACTGATCCCGTTTGTGGCATGTCCGTAACCTCGGCCTCTGCACACAAGACACTGCATGAGGGCCAAGCAGTTTACTTTTGCAGCGAGTCCTGTCGGTCGAAATTTCTTGCCCAGCCACACTTGTATACGTCAGGCAATCCCGCTTCTGTTCTAGAGGCGAGTACAGTGGTAGACAGTGATGGGACGGACTATGTTTGTCCCATGCACCCGGAAGTGCGGCAGCGCGGACCCGGCTCTTGCCCCAAGTGCGGCATGGCACTGGAGCCGGAATTGCCCTCAGAAACCACCGAAGACTCTGCTGAATTGGCCGACTTGCGGCGCCGCTTCTGGTGGACGCTGCCGCTGACGATCATGGCAGTCATCATTGCGATGTCGGGAGACCTGTTCACGCCCTTGCTGGGTGCTGCCCGCCCCTTTGTTGAACTTCTGATCGCGACCCCGGTGGTGCTCTGGTCCGGCTGGCCCTTCTTTGTCCGTTGGGCCCGCTCTATAGCCACTCTTAAGCCCAACATGTGGACCCTGATCGGTACCGGCACCGGCGCTGCCTATCTCTACAGTGTGGTGGCAACATTGGCCCCTGACCTCTTCCCGGAGTCCTTTCACAGGGGAGGACATGTTGCAGTGTATTTCGAGGCAGCCGCCGCAATCATTTCACTAACACTGCTGGGTCAGGTGCTGGAATTGAAAGCGCGCTCGGAAACCGGTGCCGCGATTCGCGCCCTGCTGGGTCTGGCGCCCAAGACCGCTCTGCGCATCAGCCCTGATGGCACCGAGGAAGAAATTCCGCTCAGCAACGTGCATCCGGGTGACCGCCTGCGCATACGACCGGGCGAGAAAGTACCAGTGGACGGTATTGTAGTGGAAGGTGCCAGCGCCATCGATGAATCCATGCTGACAGGCGAACCAATGCCGGTAGGTAAAGTTGTGGGAGACAGCGTCATCGGTGCCTCATTGAATACCAGCGGAGCGTTGATCATGCAGGCGGAAAAGGTCGGCTCTGCAACAGTACTGGCGCAGATCGTGCAGATGGTGGCCAATGCCCAACGCTCGCGCGCTCCGATGCAGCGCATGGCCGATAGCGTTGCCGGCTATTTTGTAGTGGTAGTGATTGCTGTGGCAGTACTCACGTTTTTCGTCTGGGGCTTGTCGGGTGCAAGCTCGGGTTGGGCCTTCGGCCTGATCAACGCAGTGGCCGTCCTGATCATCGCGTGTCCCTGTGCGCTAGGCCTGGCCACACCTATGTCGGTGATGGTGGCGACCGGCAATGCCGCAACCCGGGGCGTGCTGTTCCGGGACGCGAGTGCCATTGAGAAATTATGCGAAGTCGATGTGCTGATCGTCGACAAGACCGGCACCCTGACCGAAGGCCGCCCAGCCTTTGATTCGGTAACTCCTGCAGGTGACTTCTCTGCAGACGAGGTGCTGCGCATTGCTGCCAGCCTAGACCAGGGCAGCGAGCATCCGCTTGCACAGACCATCGTCAACGAAGCGCGCACGCGTCAACTGGGGCTTGTTGCCAGTACTGAATTCGAGTCTGCTTCAGGCATCGGGGTACGCGGAAAAGTGGACGAGCTTGCCGTAGCTCTGGGCAACACTGCGCTAATGGAAGAGCAGGGTGTGGACTGGCATGCACTATCTAGCGACGCAGAAACACTGCGTCAGAAAGGCGCCAGTGTGATGTACCTGGCCGTTGCCGGGAAACTCGCCGGATTGCTCGCGGTTTCCGATCCCATCAAAGCCTCCACCCCGCAAGCCCTCGCAATTCTGCGCGCCAGCGGGCTGCGTCTCATCATGGCGACTGGCGACGGCTTGACGACAGCCACTGCTATCGCTAAAGCGCTGGGCATCGACGAGGTCTATGGCGAGGTCCGCCCTAAGGACAAGGAAGACCTTGTGGCTCGTCTGCAAACGGAGGGCCGCAAGGTGGCTATGGCCGGCGACGGCATCAATGATGCACCGGCGCTTGCACGTGCCGATGTTGGCATTGCCATGGGTACCGGCACCGATGTCGCGATGAGTACGGCCCAGATCACGCTGGTGAAAGGCGACCTGCGCGGCATCGCCGTCGCGCGCGAGATTTCCACGGCAACTGTACACAACATGCGCCAGAATCTGATGTTCGCGTTTTTGTATAACGCGCTCGGCATTCCCGTCGCGGCCGGTGTACTGTATCCGCTCACAGGCTTGTTGTTGTCGCCTATGATTGCCGCTGTGGCGATGAGTCTCAGCTCACTATCAGTCGTGGTCAATGCACTGCGGCTGAGGCATAAAAGATCATCAACACCAGAATGAACTGCGAACTGCCAAAAATGAGCGTTGCATATGACCTTCGTGGTTAGTGACAGCGGTATCAAATGCAAATACACCGATTGTGTGGAAGGGTGTGTGGAGGCGATGTCTCACCGGCTCCATACGCGACTCGCCAGCTTGCGCAGTTCGCTGAACCACAGGACCATGCTGGCCATCCCGGCGCAGAGCAGCCACTGGCTGAACTGCAGCGGCACTGTGCCGAAGGCAAGGTTGAGGACATCGAGGTTGACGACAGCCACCTGCAGCAGGATCGACAGTGCAATCGCGCCCCACAGCCAAGGGTTGACGAACAGATGCAGGAACGCACTCGTAGTCTCCGATCGCGCGTTGAAGCAGGTGAACAAGCTGGTGAATACAAGCACCGTAAAGCCTGCGGTGCGGGCAGTAGCCAGGTCGTATGCGCCCTCGATCAGTCCGCCCGGCAGGTAGATGTCGATTGTAAGCAGCGTCACTATGGCTATCACCACGCCACTCTGGATCACATTCGCCCACATGCGGGCGTCAATCACCCGCTCGCTGACGTGCCGCGGCTTGCTGGCCATGAGGTCATCAGTAGGCGGGTCGACGCCCATCGCGAGCGCAGGCCCCGAGTCGGTAATCAGGTTAATCCATAAAATCTGCGTGGCGAGCAGCGGCAACACCACTATGTCGCCAGCGCCTTTCAGCCCGATCACGCCGGCTCCGATCACGCCCAGAAATACCGTCAGCACCTCGCCCATATTAGAGGACAGCAGGTAGCGCAGAAACTTGCGGATGTTGTCCAGGATCGCGCGCCCTTCGCGCACGGCCTCAACAATCGTCGCGAAGTTGTCGTCGGCCAGGATCATCTTGGCCGCTTCCTTGGTTACTTCGGTTCCGGTCACACCCATGGCGATGCCGATGTCGGCCGACTTCAACGCCGGTGCATCGTTAACGCCATCGCCGGTCATCGCGACGATATTGCCGTCGGCCTGCAGTGCATCGACAATACGCAGCTTGTGCGCCGGCGACACGCGCGCATAGACGCACGTCTTGCGCATCGCCTCGGCGAAGCCCGCATCATCAAGCGCATCCAGGTCCAGCCCGCTCAGTGCGATGGCGCCAACCTCCACGATCCCGAGATCCGCAGCGATGCGTGCGGCTGTACGCGGGTGGTCGCCGGTGATCATGATCACCCGAATACCCGCCCGGCGGGCCTCGCGAATAGCCACTGTTGCTTCCTCGCGCGGCGGGTCGATCATGCCCACGGTACCGACAAAGATGAGGTCTTGTTCCAGCGACTCAGCCGCGTCTCGGTCCTCGCCCGGAGCAAGGGGGCGGTAGGCCACAGCGAGGGTGCGCAGCGCGGCGTCAGATAACGTGTCCACGTCCGCCAGCAGCCGCGTCCGCAGCGCATCATCAAGTTCGACCAACCCCATCCCCACACGCGCTCGGGTGCACCGATGGAGCAGGACATCCGGTGCACCTTTGGTGATCACCACGACTTCGTCGTCGTATTCGTGGTCGAGTTCGATCGTCGACATCATCTTGCGCTCCGACGTGAACGGGATTTCGCCGATGCGCTCGAAACGACGCTCACGCCGTTCGGTGGCGCCGAGTTTGCGCTCTGCCACCAGGAAGGCTGCTTCGGTAGGGTCGCCGTGGATCTCCCATGCGCCGCTCGCACTCTGGCGCAGAGCGGCGTTGCCGGCGAGACTACCACCACTCAACACCACGATCTGTTCGTCACGCAGCGGGCCGACTTCGATCGCGGCGCCTTCGTGCTCAACCTGCCCCAGCGGCGCGTACCCCACCCCTGTGAGATGGGTGCCGCCCGAGGCGGTTATCACTTGCTCGATGGTCATTTCCCCGCGCGTCAGAGTGCCGGTCTTGTCAGAGGCGATGACCGAGGCAGAGCCCAGCGTCTCCACTGACGACAGCTTTTTGACGATGGCGTTATGCTTCGCCATCCGCTGCACCCCCACGGCGAGCACTACCGACAGGATCGCAGGCAACCCCTCAGGCACGGCCGCCACCGCCAGCGCCACGCCGAGCAGCATGACGTCAAGGACATCGGCGGCGCTGCGGATATCGGAGATCAGCAGGATGGTCCCGACCACGACGATGGCAATGACGACGACCGCAACGCCCAGCATGCGCCCAATGTGGCTGATCTCCTTCTCGAGCGGTGTCTGCTCCTCCACAGTGGCCTCAAGCAATTCAGCGATTGCACCCATCTGGGTGTCCATCCCGGTCGCCGTGACCACGGCGCGACCGGTGCCCTGCGCGACGGATGTACCCTTGAAGACCATATTGAGCCGGTCGCCGAGCGCTGCCGGTTCACGCAACGTGGCGGGATCCTTTAGCACAGCTTCGCTCTCGCCAGTCAGCGAGGCTTCCTGCACACGCAGTGTCGTGGCCACCAGAAGGCGGGCATCCGCGCCAACGGCGTCACCCTCGTTGAGCACAAGTAAGTCGCCACGCACCAGATTGGCGCTGGGTACCCGCAGCACATGACCGTCGCGCAGGACCGCGGAGGTCACTGCGGTCATGCGGGCCAGTGCGGCGACGGCGTCCTGGGCCTTGGCTTCCTGGACAAAGCCCAGAACACCGTTGAGCAGGACGACCGACGCGATGACAATGGCGTCCACCGGCCAGCCGACCACGCCCTCGATCACCCACGCAACGAGCGCGATGGCAATGGCGACCAGCAACAGATAAACGAGAGGATCCTGAAAGTGCGACAGGACGCGACGCCAGGTGGGTACCTGTGGGGCCACACGGAGTTCGTTGGCGCCATTTTCCGCGAGACGCCGCGACGCCTCCTGCGAGGTGAGCCCGTTGTTGATATCGGCCCCGAGGTCACGCACCACTTCATCAGCATTGTAGATGGAAGGATCGTCGAGTCTGCCTGCACCTGTGGATGATCGTCTGGATACCGGCAACTTCGAGCCGGGTTTCATCGTGGCACTGCCGAAGCCAAATTCACTGTAGCGCACCCGACGCCCGCTATCTTGCGAATGCGTTGTTCCACTTCCTGCTCAGTCAAGTCAGCTGGCATGCTTGCTGGTTTGTCGTCCTTCATTATCCTAACCAAAGCTGTGATCGCCGGTCGACAATAACCGATTACGCTCCCGTCAAACAAATCACATTTCAGCGCGCAGGCTCGCTGAGTAAATCTTGCGCCACCGCCTCAGCAACCTTGATACCATCGATAGCCGCCGACAATATCCCGCCGGCGTAGCCCGCACCTTCACCTGCCGGGTACAGGCCTCTAGAGTTAATACTCTGGTAATCCTCACCTCGCTTGATACAGATCGGGGACGAGCTGC
>JANNXP010000162.1:0-5980 GCA_031409615.1 Haliea sp.
CGTGCAGCCTTGACCCAACCGTCAGGCAGGGTTGACACTTCGACCGGCAGTTGCTGAATGACCTGATCGGGATCAGCGGGAATGTAAGGCGCTGCCTGCGCCAGGTTAATCCACCCGGCGCAGAGGGCTGCCAAAGGCAGCCCTGCTGCAGACAGTACTCTAGTTATCGAGCACTTCATCGAATTGCCCTTCCTCTTCCGAGAACGTGATGGTCAGCGCGTTGATATCAACAGGCGCCGCCGTATCAGACGTCTTGTTCTCTATCATATCGACCACCAGGGCATCGAAGGCCGTGCTGGTGACCGTTGGTTCACCTGCAGCAGGGACGTCATTGTCGTTGTCCGACGAACCGCAGCCTGATAGAAGACTGGTACATAACAGCAAGGTAATCAGTGCGTATTTCATGGTTAGCTCCTATTCGTTGCCAGCACCAGGCAAGGCTGTATTCAGGTAGGGAAAGGCAGCCGGAAACTGAGTGGCATCGACACTGACACCATCAGTTAGTGGTGCCGTATTGTTGGGCGCTACAGTAGCGTCTGCAATCAGAGCTCCCATCGCAACGCGCAAGGTAATATCGACGACGTCATCGCCAGGGCGCCGACCGTTCGGAAAGCCGGCAACATCACCAGCCAGAACGCCGAGGTTTTCCTGCGCATCTTGCGCGACTGGCGGGGTGCTGGTGTTGAGCCTTAGCATCTCGGAGGGCTCGATATTGGCGGGTTGATTCAAACCCTCAACACCGGTGAGAAATGCCGTGACCAAGTCTGTGCGGGGAAACAGGTTTGGTGCAACCGCTACACCAGCGAAGAGGATTTCCAGCAGTTCGGGAAGTGTTGGATTCGTCACATAGTCGATGAACTGGCCATCGTCACTGGGTTCGCTGGTATTGAACAGATCTTTGTCTTTCAGACCAATGACCAACTCGTTCACTAACGGCATACCCAGACGGGATACCTGAACCCAGGGGCCACCTTCAACCACGGACGCCTTGTTCATATCAAAATCCGGTGTCGGATTAATGACCCGTGCCTGCCGCATACTGGCGGTAGTCCATGCGCCGATAACCGATTCAGACCCATTCGTTACACAGGCAATGGGAATTTCCAGGGCGATGGTCGTCACATTTTTATCGGCAATGGTGTTGGCGACGCTATCCGGTGCAGCGAGGGGGTTTAGATTGACCAGGTCGAAGACAGCACCCAGGTTCACCGCAAACCCATCCTGGCGTTGCCCGACAAATACCCGGCCAGCTGTATCACAGCCTGGAATGGTAATGGGGTGAATGTGGTTGTTCGCATAAGTTGCATAATCCGCGATGGATTTGTTGCCAATGTTATCCAGCGGTTTGGCAAAGGTCGTACTGCTATCCGTGGTATTGGTAGCCGCTAATGCCGAACCCGTGCGGCGATCGCCGGTGATCACACCGACACTGAATGTCTGGCGAACGTTGACTGAGCCAACATCCTCCGCGTTGGGGCCGATGCCACCGATGTTCTTCAGCGGAACGGACACTTGCGTGCCGTTTACGGGGACTGTCAGGTCATTGACGATGGTCTGAAACTCAAAGCTGTAGGTGAGATCTTCCTGCCCGTCACCATTCTGATCAACGTGAATCTGGTACAGGGCCGCATCCTTCAGGTCGAAATAATTGGGGCCACCGTAGGCATCTTGCAAAGGCAGGTAATTGGCGAGAAACGTCACGTAGCCTGCCCTGCCGGATTCATAGCTGCGAAACATGTAAAAATCGGTTCCATCCACTTTTGGGGTTTCCGTGATCAGTGGCGCCTCTCGGTGGCTGGAAGCAAATGTGGGCAAGGCTGCGGCCAAAGCCATGGAGCTCAAAGCGCTGGCCAGCAGGGTTTTGGTAAATAGTTTGCTCATGGTGTTCTCCTTCCGGTTGATGTTGGTAACACCTATCTACCGCGCCATCGGGGGATCCAGACGCAAAAAATATTTCTTTTTTTTTGTGCATCCAATAGTGAATCTGTTGCGTAGGATTGAAGATAGCCAGTGGTTTTACCAGTTTAGGAGAGGCTCTCTGTAAACTGTGCCGGATTTAACGCGGGCCGCCTGTCCAATCGCTCACTTCACTCAGACCGCAGCCGAGTTGCCGCGCCATGTCGCACGCGCCTTCGTGCATTACCCTGAAATGAATCCTCGTAAACACCAGTCGCCACAACCAGGCAGGGCAGCGCGGCCATGGCCCGTGCAAGTCAGTTTCCAGGCGGTGGGTCACATCGACCGCATTGCCACTGATTGCAGGCTCGATGAGCCAGAGCCCACTACCCTTTACATCGCCCTCAATAAGGCTTTCGAGCAGATGGGGCGCTTGCAGGCAGGTGTTCGTCACACGCACCCCGAAGCCAACGACGAAAGCTCGGCGCCAGTCAATGTTCGCCGCCTGGGGGAAGTGGGCTGCAGACGACGTTGCAGCGACAGCGCGCCAGCCTGGCACAGGCTCCACGCGCTTCACGCAATGCCACCACTGCGGCCATCTCTCCATATCGATGAGCAAACGCCACACCGATTCAGCGTTCGTATGCAGACGAAAACGGCTAATGAGAACGAAGCGTGTGGCATGCATGGCACAGGGCCGGGTCACGGCGCTTGAAGGTAGTCAATCCCTTCTATACGCCGCAGGTTGGGCTGCAGACGCAGCACGCGCCCACTGCCGCGCAGAAATCATCCCGCGGAATCAGGCCTCGCCGCGCAATGCCGCATCGATCGCGCCGTGAAAGTACAACACTGAGCCATGGTCACTCATCACGCTGTCATGCCTGGAGCCAGTGGGGGCGAGTTGGTATTCGCCCTCGCGCAGTAACAGGTCGCCCAGATAGAGATCTCCCTGCACCATGACGCACTCCTCGGGCAGAACATGGCCGTGCCCGGCCACCCGCGCGCCAGGTTGAAAATGCGCCAGCATTGAGATTGCCTCGTCATTGCCGACCAGGGGCTTGACTTGCACGCCTGTCGAAAATGGCAACCAGCCGTCTTCGCTGGCCGGCACAATGATTACTCCAGCACCAGCCACGGGCCACCAGCGTGCCTCTGCCGCGGGCAACGCTTCGCGCGGACCGTGCAGTTCGCGCAGGTAAAGCAGCGCGCCTTGCGGCGCTACCCAGACATCTCGCCCGCCGCAGTTGCGCAGCAAGAAACTCTGCGGGCCCAGCAGCGTGGACCCGGTCAATGTGCCACGCAACACCAGGATCTCCTGTGCAGCGGCATTGCCTGTGTGTGGCAGCGCTGCGCCAGGTTGCAGTTCTACCATCAAGCTGCGCAGTGGGCCGTATTCATACAGAAGACGTCTGCGCGCGCCCTCATCCCAATCAGTCCACGGAGTGGCACCATGGCGTACGGTGATGAAGCCCTGCAGCGCAATCGCGCTGCGGTGCACGCGCTCAAGAAGCAGCGCGCGCGCCCCTGTACCGACAGCTGCCGCATTGGCTGCGCCGGCGGCAGAGAGAGCTAGCTCCATAGCCAGGGCGGTATTCAACATCGTCGATTCATCGGCATCAACGCGGTCAGCCGCGTCATGCAAAAAACTATCAGACGGGGAATTCATTGTGATACACCTCGAGGGTCGAGATCGGGGCCCAGCACGCTACGCAAAGCGCTGAGCGTGCGGCGAACATGGGACTTGACGGTGCCGAGCGGGACATGCGTCTGCAGGGCGATTTCTTCATGCGTAAGCCCGCGAAAGAATGCGAGCGAGACAATCTGTCGGGGTAGTGGCTCCAGCGCCAGCAAAGCCGCATGCAGGCGACTCCCTACCTGCAACGCCTGGAGTAAGTCACCGGGATCATGGTCACTGTCTTGTTGCGCTTGGGCCCTCTCCAGGGCGTCAGGTTCCATGGCGACCAACGTATCACGCGATCGGGCGCGCAGGCTGTCTAGCGCACGCGAGCGCGTAATCGTCAGCAACCACGCCATGGCGTTGCCGCGTGTTGCGTCGAAACGCGGTGCTTGTCGCCAAACCTGCCAAAACACCTCCTGGGTAACCTCCTCGGCGCTGGGCGCATGCCGGGTGAATCGCATTGCCAAGCCGAACACGCGAGCCGAGCACGCCGAATAGAGGTCTGCAAGGGCCACTTCGCCGGCATGGTCCTGCCTCACGATACTCTCAATCCAGCCACGCAATTGCTCTTCCTCCTCGTCATTCATTGCAAAGCAACCCTTTTCGTGGACGAGTTAGTGTACAGGGAGCAGGCAGACGTCTGCACCTCCAAATTTTAAGTCAGAGGCATCCAGGCTCGGCTTCAAAACAGCAGCAAACACCTCAGACTGTGTGAAAACTCAGAGTTCAATAAAAAGTCCTGATGACTTTCGAATACATCGCGCACGAAAGTTGTAGCAAACTGGATATTCTTAGTGAAATTTCAAAGCTAGCAGTTCTCCGCACGATTAGAAAATTCTGCCCGGAGTATTCACACAGTCTGAGGTGTTTAGAGTCGAAAATCGAGTCTTAAAAGCTCGCCATACAACGACCGCTATCCTACCCATGAGCGGTCATGGCTGGGCCTGTAGCGGGAATTCCCGCCTTCGCCTACTAAGGGACATTAGCCCTGTGATATGGTTTGGGATAACTGTCACCCCTTCTTGAGTCGTTAAGGGGTCTAAACTCGCCGCATAGTAATTCCGATAAATTGGCAGTACCCTTCAAATAAAGGCTGAAGTTGTCAAATTGGAGAACGATAACATGGTCAGAACAAGGACTAACTTTTTCACAACGGCATTTTCTGTTGCATTCGTTTTGTGCCTCAGTCCAAATCCACTGCTAGCGGAAGAGGCTGTGCTGAGTGGGCGCGTGTTCAGTACTTGGCCGCAGGAGCTAACGACACCACCGGGTTACATTTATCTACGCACAGATATGCCAGCCTGCATTCTTATGCGAACCCGGGAAATAAGGATTGATGCCGATAGTCGGGTGTTGGATGTGTCTTTCGTTGAAGACTATTTTGAAAGCAGTCCCTGTGTGCCGGCAGGTAGCAGAGGGGTTCGGATTCCACTACACGCGATAACTGAAAGCGGCCTCTATACACTGAGGGTTTATGACTCAACACACGCACCACAAGGTGACAACTTTAGTGATGCTGCTTATCTGGGGTCGTTCGACGTGTCGATCACGGCGGAAGGTCCGCTCTACAATGTCGAAACGCCAGTGATGGGGTCAACCCAGAGCGGTGTGGGTGTCGTTCGTGGCTGGGCGTGTGACGCGCAATCCATCGAAGTTTCATTCAACGGGCTTCCACGTATGCAGGTGGCTTGGGGGTCCTCCAGGGGGGACACGCTTGAGGTCTGCGGTGATGAAAACAATGGCTACGGACTTGTGATTGGCTGGAGCATTCTCGGCCCCGGCATGCACAACATGCGTACTTACATTGATGGCGTTGAAGTGGCAGAGGTAGAGTTTGAAGTCGCAGGGCTGAAGGATTTTACTAAGGGGCTATCTGGTAGCTATGAGCTAAAAGACTTTCCAGCGCCGGGACAGTCTGTCGTTGTAAGGTGGAGCGAAGCTGACCAGAATTTCATTATTGTTGAACAATTGGAGTAGGCCGATAAGCGTCCACCACTGGCTCATTTCACACCCTCAAATAGCAAATATTTCGATCTTCAAAAGGTCCGCTTTGAGGTGTTTAGAGTCTTCCGATTTACCCAATTCGACTACCTCAAAAGGTCCGCTTTCAGAAAAAGCGGTCAGTAGAGCCAGACCTGATTCCAAACGTTCTGTCGGATCATGTATGAGTTGTTACACCTACGACAAACGCCCCTTGAAATCCTCATAGCCAAATTCGCGTACGATCTCAAGCTCGTCGGTCACTGAATTCCACAGGGCAATGGCAGGCAGCTTGGTGCCGTTGAACGTCGAGGTCTTGACCATGGTGTAATGCGCCATGTCCTCAAATACGAGGCGCTGGCCTACCTGCAGTGGCGCGGCAAAGCTGTAGTCGCCCATCACATCACCTGCCAGGCAAGTGAGGCC
>JANNXP010000163.1:0-7276 GCA_031409615.1 Haliea sp.
CGGACGTATAAGTAAAAGATTGATAGAAGATTCGAGATCTGGGCAAATATTTACAAGAGGTCAATCGGCCGTGCGCGGTTTAGGGCTCATACTAACGAATTTAGTCACGTTAGAGTCTCAGCTCGAAAGGGCCAGGGCAGAGGCGAGTCAGGCGGGCTCAAGAAAAGATTTTACTTATATAAAGGGACTGTGTGTTGTTATTCAACGGCAGGCTGTTAATTCCATTGAGGAGTGGAAGGATATGTTGCCCGAGGCTGATATTCAGGATTTGATTCAAGAAATGAAAGGCAAGCTAATTGAATCTGATGAATTGCGTGAAGCGCTTGATGAGGTTCAGCGCAGACTAGACCAGAGCCAAAATGTTGCTGGAGCGAAAGATGTAGAGGTAAAAGGATTACGTGAACAAAAAGCAAAACTGGAAAAAGAGCTACGAGAAAAGGAGATGGAAGCGTTTCGAATCTTACCGTCCTCGATCTCTGGACTATTGGGAGGCGTGAACTTATCTTCATCTCCGTCAACAATAGCTACATTTACTCCGTATGATTCAATGTCAAAGTGGGGTAAGCCCGACTCTGATGAGAAGTCGTAGGAATACGTATCAACAAAAAACAGGGTACCCGTTTGCTTGAATTGGTCAGATCCGGAATCCAATCCGATACCAAAAGTGAGTTAAACCCACCCTAGTTTCCCCAAGTGCTTGCACGGCTCACCACATGACCCCACCCATGTCCCGTCCAGGATTTGCCTAGAGAAGGGTGGTGTGAGGGAGGCTTGATGTGTGAGCGGGACGCTCGTTTAAGTACGTTCAATGCAAGGGAGTTGGCTGCGTCCTGACGAAGGCGGTTGTATATCTTTGGATTTGTACCTGGCTTGTCAAAGCCCGATCAGGTGTAATTTCAGCGCGCACATAGCTTCTTGTCGGCTATGGTATTCTCATGGCCAAAAGTCATTGTATGAGACCCATGAGTGTATAATTCCGCCGATATTGTACAAGTAATTTTGTGGACGCTTGGCATTTCAATATTGCTGGGATGTGCATTCTACCCATCATTTAAAAAGCAAGTGTGGGGCAGATTAAAGCTATTGAAGCGGGCGCGTTTTGTGTTAATGCCCATGACTCTGGTTTTTTTACACATAGAGTTTTTGGACTCCATCTCGATCAAGGAAAATACCAAAATACTTCTAGGGTTCCAACTGGTGGGTGCCTGCTTGGTCCTATTTTCATTGGATCGGAATCTGGCTGCACTTGGAAAAGGATCCGTTAGGGAGGTGGTTGGAAATTGGTTTTGGATGGTCATATTCGGCAAGGGTTCGGCTCCGCCGAATTACATCGTGAGAATTTTCCGTGGACGTCGCCGCGAATCAGCCTATCGAGCCGCTGCGGAACGCGCGGAAGAAAGTTGCCAATTACTTGATGGCATTACGGCGCAATCAGAATCTTTAAATCAAATTTTCAGGAGAAATCTTGGCGAGCAGGAAAGAGCTCTTAAGGAATTAGAGGATCGTATGCTATTGAAATTTAGAGATTTGGAGCAACGTGAAAGGCGTACTTCGGATACATTATATCGCGTAAGAATAGAAAGCCTAAAGGTACAATTGTCTGGTGCATTTCTGCTGGTCTATGGTGTTATTGGCGCGCAATTACTCAGCTGCTGAGCGCACCTGGCTACCCCCGTCTCCCACCCGCGCCCCAGTCTGCCCCACCGCCTCACCCCATGACCCCACCCATGCCCCGCCCGGGATTTGCTGCGAGGTGGGCAGTGTGGAGCAGAGGGGGAGTGCGCGGCTCGGGAGTGCCGAGACAGCCAGTGAGAGCGACCCGGGATTCTTGGGTTTCTGGATTTCAGGTTTTCTGGCGGCGTCGAGTCCGCTTTTTCTGTAAGCGGTCATTGACGGCATGAGAGTGGTAAAGACCCAAAACACCTCAAGGCGGTCTAAATGGAGCAGCCTAGATCAGCATTTCGGGGGGCTGCTTTTAGTGCGCGCCCTTAGCTGCACGTTGCGGTAGCACGAGGATCAAAATGACAATGGCAACCAACAGTGCTCCGGTTGCTGTGTAACGACTCAAATCCAAACCGCCCTGTGCTATTGGCTTGTCCAGAAAATCTCCGACCACAGCACCCAATGGGCGCGTGAGGACAAAAGCCGACCAGAACAATACCGTACGGGACAACTCGGTGAAGTAATAAGCTGCCACAATTACCAACAGCATTCCGCTAAAAATTGCAGCGGCTCCGAGATAGCCCAAGCCCGCAGTATCCGCAGTCCAATCTCCCAGTGCCGTGCCCAGCGTCTGGGAAAACATGATGGTGAGCCAGTAGTAAAACTCTGCTTTAGGTGTATATACGGAGGCAACGTCTACGCTGCCAAGCGCTTTGTACCAAACGAATAACGAAGCAACTAGCAGAACTAGCAATAAACTCGAACCGCCTGTATAGCCGATACCTAATGACCGCGTCGCGTAATCTGCGAGCGTTGTTCCAACCGTTGTTGATGCAATGATTGTCCCCCAGTACAGGAATGGATGGAAATTTTTAGCCCGAATCTGCCATAGGACTGCGCCAACGAACACCACCATGAATATTCCGGTACCAACTAGGTACCCGAGATTCATCGACATTGATACGGCGTCACCGCCCGTTTCTCCTAGTGTCGTCGCCAAGATTTTTATAACCCAAAATCCAAGCGTTATCGCTGGAACTTTAGCTAGCGTCTGTTTGATATCTGTATCCATAGCAAATTCTCGGATGGTGCCAACTCACGGTAAGCTGAAAAGCACAGGCTACTGGAAAAAGGAAATGCGCGATATCCAAGGCCATGCGTTGCTAGTCGATTTCTTGCATTCAAAATATTTCAGCGGCTTTGCCTCACGAGCAGCCCCTCAGTACAGCAGGCTCAGCAGGGCCGCTCATAGGCGAAGGCGACAATTCTTAGCTCAGACCAGGCTTCGACCGCTGATGGGTAGGATAGCAATGGGATGGACTCCTCCTCACCTATCGGCATCGATGTGCCAAACTGGTTATTGCACCACCAGTTAACGGTGAAACCGGAGGAGTCCACTATGAAGATTAGTCGAGTTGGTGTTGATTTGGCAAAAAATGTTTTTCAATTACACGGCGTTGACCGCCACGGGGAAACGGTAATGAAGCGGCGTTTGCCTCGTGATAAATGGATAAGCGTTTTAGTGAAGTCTGCTGAACCTGGTTGTGAGGTCGGGATAGAAGCCTGTGGCGGTGCGCATCACTGGGCCCGGCTGCTGTTGGCGAAGGGTTTTAAAGTCAAGATGATACCGCCTCAGCTTGTTACCCCCTACGTCAAGAGCAACAAGAACGATGCCAAAGACGCTGAGGCCATTTGCGAAGCCATGAGTCGGCCCACTATGCACTTTGTAAAGGCAAAGACGGTGGAGCAGCAGGACATTCAAGCGACGCACCGGATTCGCAGTGAGCTGATGAGCCACCGCACGGCGAAGGCCAATCAAATCCGTGGGTTAGTGACGGAGTATGGCCTGGTCGCGCCGTTGCAAATGACTTCTCTGCGAGTAGCCATCCCCCGCTGGCTTGAGGATGCCGAGAATGGATTGACTGATCGGTTCCGCATCCTGTTGCACGGACTATGGGACGACCTACTGACACTGGATCAGCGTATTGAAACCCTCAACGGGGACATCGAGTCCATTGCGAAGAGCGATCCAATCGCCCAACGCCTCCAACAACTACGCGGGGTGGGTCCCCTGGTCGCGACGGCATTGATAGCGACAGTTGGAAACGGCGACCAATTCAATGCAGGCCGTCAGATGGCCGCGTCCGTGGGTCTTACGCCGAGGCAGCACAGCTCGGGAGGCAAGGATCGATTACTGGGCATCAGCAAACGCGGTGATGCGTATTTGCGTAGCATCTTGATCCATGGCGCTCGCTCTGTGGTCGCCCAGGCCAGGCATAAAGAGGATCGCTTGAGTCGTTGGGTGACGGAATTGGCAAAGCGCCGTCATCCCAATGTTGCGGCGGTCGCCCTGGCCAACAAGACCGTGCGTATGGCCTGGGCAATGATGAACCATGATGCAGACTATGATCCGGCATTTGCGGTGAGCTGATACTGGCAAGCCACAACGTTGAGAAGCAAGTAGCAAGAGGAACCTTAACCACGATTGCGAAGTAAGCTGAATGATGGCGAACTGGTCGAACCGGCGTCGGTAAAACCCGTTTATGACCTTGTGCACCAAGCACGAGATAGCGATTGGGAACTGACGCGCGAATAGCCCATTATGGCCCGGCATCAACGTATGCCAACTTTAGAGGCCGGATATACGTATGCAGTCGAGCCAAACCGTCATCAAGCAGGTTACTTGCAAACGAGGAGGAGTCCATATACGGTCGTAACCGTGACCCTGATTGATGCTTGGGCTACTTCCCAGCCACCTCCAAGCGGTCTCTAACGCAGGCAAAGGGGCAGACACCCTTGCCGGTCATTCCAGGCGTTCGTGGCGGCTGCCCATTTTCGCGATGATGCATGGATCTTATTCAAATCATTAACTTGACGCTCCCGTAAATCAACAAGCTCCAGATCAGTAATATCATTGATGCACCCAATAGGCTGCGTGGCTTTCGGTTTTGTGCCGTTTGCCATGCCTCAGCCTGTTGACGGCATTCGCTGATCACCGATAGCGGCAAGAATGCAACAGACAGCTTGATCAGCAAGGGGAGCAACAACAGATCGTCGAGATAGCCTAGGACGGGAATAAAATCGGGGATCAGATCAATAGGGCTCAATGCATAGGCCACGATAAACAGGCATAAAAACCGAACCAGCCAAGGCGTTTCCGCGTGTCGGCAGGCGAACCAGAGCATTAGGCTGTCTTGTTTGATGCCCGATGCCCAATGGCGAAGCCGTTGCACTAGCGGCATATTCAAGACGCTTAACATCGGCATCATTTGCAAACTGGTTCATGTGTGAACGTTTTCTCGGGATCGATCATAAAGTCTCCCGCTTTCAACACATTGCGACCGATCAAGACCGGATAAAGGAAGTCGCTGCGATCAGCCAGATTGGCGCGGGCCTCTACTTGTTTTCCTCCCAGGCAAAAATCCAGTTTTATCACTGGACGTTTGATGTAACCGTCGCCGCCTTTCTTTTTGATATTGATCCATTCTACGATGGTGCGTTGCATAGTCTTTTTATTACCGTCCTTGTCCACGATGCGAAAGACGACTTTTTCCGTGGCGCCGTCTTTACTCTTCTTGACCTCTACAATTTCCGCATTGATGGAGGCCAGCCCTGCGCCGGTATCGATGCGGGCCTTGACCACGATATTTGCGTCTTCGAGCGCCACATATTCAATCCAGCCGATCACTGGACGAGCAACTTTTGCTTTCTCAACAGTTTGTGCCGCACTTGCCTCAAAGGACCAAATGAGCATCAAGACCAGCATCGATAGATAGATTTTTTGTGGTGTCATCGTTTGTCCTTAGCCTCAAGCAGGGAGTAAACCGGATTGGTATTGGCCTGCTGCCTGTTAGCATTGATCAAGAGTTGACATCGAATCAAGCTCTAATGGTTTTTTCTGGCTCAGAAAACGAGCAAAAAAGGCGAAACATTTCAACATGGTAGCCGACCAAATGTCCCTTAGCCTCATTGAGGGCATTCCGCTTCCCCCAGTAGCAACCTATTACACAATCCCGACACGTCTCCATGACCGAGCAAACATTCTGTTCCAGTCGGGCATCTTCAGGGTGTAGACCACTTTGCCGGTGGAACTGAGTGACAGGCGGGGAACGGCTACAGCAGGGCGGGCGATGTACCGGCAGCGACGTTCCCGTTTATCTCGCTCGTGTCCCTCACAGCTCACCCCGGCGTGCAGAGAGAATCCATTGGCCTTGGCCACCCGCTCCAGCCCGGGGTCAGACCGGTCCAGTGCGCGGATGGTGCGGATCATGAACGCTTGTTGGCCTTGCTGTGGGCCGACAGCAACTGCCCGGCTATCCACTCCTCCACTCGCGGCAACGAAACCGGAGACCATTGGCATGTCGGGATACGGTGCCGACCGTCCGCCATGGGCAGAGAACCGCGGACGACGGGTCGTGCCAAGTAAGTTTCTTACGTCATTGCTCCGCTTAAGAAGCGGTTGGTTCGCTAACCCAACGGCACAGCCGCCGAGGCGCGGCGAAGACGATCGGTGATACCGGCCCAGGATGGCGTGTCGGGCAACTCCTCAACGATAATCCATCGGGCTCCGGCGTTGTCGCAGAGGTGGAGTTGGGCGTAAAGCGCCCGGGCAAAGGCCTCGGAATCCTTCGGAATCAGGATCACCTGGGACGGTGGGAGGCTTTGAGGCAGGCGGGTATGGGCCAGAACGTAGGTGTCGTCCGGCCGGGCACCCAGAACCTCCATCTTCTGCACCAAATCGCGATCGTCCTGCCACGAACACACCACGAGGTTTGCCCGGGGGGAGTAGTGTTTCGAAAGAAGGCCCGGACTGCGAAGGGGACCCACCGGAACTGGAATAGGCGCTGCGGCCATCAACGGGAGACCCGCCGCAGCAAGAATCGCCGACTCTTCAATCATGCCCGGACGCAGGATTCGAGGAATCGACCCCGTGGCGTCCACCACGGTGCTCTCGATGCCGACATTGCAATCGCCCCCGTCCACGACGAGCGAGAGCTGATCCCCCAACTGGTTCAACACGTGCCCAGCATTCGTTGGCGAGAGGCGATCAGAGAGATTGGCGCTGGGCGCCGCCAGCGGGAATCCGCAAGCGCGAATGACCGCATTCATGAAGGGATGCTGCGGCCAGCGAAGACCGACGGTGGCACCGCCCGCAGTCACCACGTCCGGAATCCGGGACGACCGTGCGACCACCAGAGTCAGCGGCCCCGGCCAGAAAGCCGCCGCCAAGCACTCCGCCAGCGGGGTCCAGCCCGCAGAGCACTCGCGGGCCATCCCCCGCGAGTCGACATGAACAATGATGGGATTGTGGGCCGGTCGCCCCTTCACCGCATAGATCCGCGCTACGGCGTCGGGATCCAGCGCATTGGCGGCCAACCCGTAGACTGTTTCCGTGGGCACTCCCACCACCTCCCCTGCCCGCAAACGCTCCGCCGCCCGCACCACAGCGGTGGCCAGCAGACGGGTAGTGTAAGTGGGCAGGACTTCAGCAGACATGGTGCATCGCACGCTCAGAGTTGTGGCAGGAACATAAAGTGCAAAGCAGGAAAGCGGCAGCCGAGTATAGGGCGGATAAAGGGTGTGTCGCGAGCGGATTTTCTTCTCGAGCCTGATA
>JANNXP010000164.1:0-22415 GCA_031409615.1 Haliea sp.
AATCTTGGTGATGCCCTCAGTAGACACTGTGAACGGCGTCTTGATATTGCGAATCAGCTCACGCTGCCGCTGGGTCGAGGCATTGATTTCCCTGGCAATATCCCGGGTGACGGTATTCGCTTCCGGCACCTGGACAGTAAGGTCACCCTCGGCGATTTTGACCAGGGCGCTATTGATCTCGGCAACGCCCTGTTCCGTGTACTCCACCCGACGGCGTTGGCCCCGATAGGCCCACAAAGCGACCGCCAGCACGCCCGGCGCACCAAACAGGGCCATCAGCGTACCGGCCTCCAGTTCAGTCATAAAGAGGGCGTACGCCACTCCCGTCACACAGCCCAGAATGCCCAGGCCGATGCCGATTATCCACAGATTGGGTACATCTATTTTCGTTGTCTTACCCATTGCCTTACTCATTGCCTTTCCCCTTGTTTGAAGATACTTTTCCAGCGGATGCGTTCGACAACTCCTCATCCGCCACTAACTTCTCAATATCAAGCACTGCCAAAAAATCGCCCTTGTACATAAAACCTCCCAGCGTGTATCCGGCAAAGTCCGGATCAACGGGATGCTCCAGGACGCGGTCCTCGATCGGAAACCGCAGGTCGCGCTGGATATGGCTGAGGGTGAGACCGAAATACAGACCGGGACGGCGTATCACCATGCAGTAATCCCGCGCGCGACCCATATAAGGGCGTTTTCGAAACAGCACATCCCCGCTGAAAATGGGCAGCAATCCGCCTTTAAAGGCGGCCACGCCAAGCACCCAGGCCTTGGTACCGGGTATCGTGGTCAGCGTGGGTGTTTCGATAATCTCTTCCAGTTGGCCTTCCCCGATCAGTAGCGGTACGCCAGCCACACCCAGCGAAGTCCCCACCCAGGTCGGACGCGGCGCCGCGAGCGCAGGCGGCGTCACACTGTCGTAGGCGTGCAGGCGCTCTATCAGATCCAGAGACTGTAATGCTGAAATACTCATGACTAGGCTGCCGCCTTCCGCAACGTATAGTTGTAGATCAACTCACGCAGCACGCTTTCAGGAGGTATTTTGGTGACGTGGGCGGTAGCGCCACGGGCCTGACCTTTGGCAATGTCAAAAATGCCATCTGAGGAAGAGAGCATCACCACCGGTGTGCGGCGCGTATCCTCGGCATTGCGAATCAGGGTACAGGTCTGGTAGCCATCCAGTTCGGGCATGGTAATGTCCAGGAAGATGAGGTCGGGCTTGAAGCGGCGCAACATACCCAGCGCCTTGTAGCCATCCTCTGCGCACTCGACTTCACAACCCATGCTGCGCAAGGTGTGGGACATCATCATGCGGATAGTTTTGGCATCGTCCACGACGGCGATTTTTATGCCACTGAGATCCATTTGTTCGGTTCCGTTGCTCATTTGCACCCTCACGTCTTTGTTAGTTATGCCACTGGGTTATGGCAATACAGTATTTCCATTCAAATCATTACCAGCAAGCAGAAACTGTAGATTTTGCGATTAACTCGACATTTTGCAGCGGGGGACGTGTCGCGGAGGCTTATGGGAAGTCCCATAAGCTATTGATATGTAATATGTTATTGGGATAGAAGAAAGTACAGAAAAGAGGTTTTCATATTATGAAGGAAGGCTTGACTTGCGGTTTCTCAAACCCTTTTACCGTGTCGTCAGGCGCGGTAGAGCGCCTCCAATGCCAAAGCCAGCTCCGTTGGATTCCCGGATTGTTGCACCAGACCCGTATCGAGGGCAGCCTGCGGCATCGCCGGGCAGACCGCGCTGGCAGGGGACTGAGCCCACACGCGACCACCGGCGGCGTCAAAGAGCCGCAGCGACGCCGCACCGTCATCGCCCATGCCGCTGAAGATGATGACGCCCGGGGCGGGCAGTTTCGCGGCACTGAGAATGACCAGCAGTTCGTTGATATCCGGCGTGTGCTGCCCACTCCACTGCTCGCGCGTCGTTGTGACCTGGCCGAACGCATTCAGCAGCACGGTGCAGCGCGGTGAGATCATGAGCAGCCGACCCGGCTCCAAGGGTTGCACACCCTCAGCGATTGCCAGAGAAAACTGTTGGTTCTGCACGGTGAAGCGCTGCAGCTGATGCTGCTGGCCAGGGTCCAGATGCTGGGCATAGATAAAGGCGACCGAGGGTGGCTGTGTAAAGGCATTGAGAAACGCCTGAATCGCGCTGGTGGCTCCGGCGGAACCGGCCAGCAACCACACCGCTTGCACCTCGCTCCACCGATCTGGTGTTCCGGCCCTGACGGGCGCGGCGCGGCGCGAGAACGCGGCCGCCAATTGCGTGATCAAGCCCTCGATCCAGGGCGAAAAAGACACCTTATCGGCGGCATTGGGGATATTGTCCGCCGGCAGAAGAAAGCAATCGGTGGTCAACAGCACATCGAGGACGTCGTCGGATCTGGCATCAAAGATCCAGGCGTCCACCACACCGCGCGCCAGCAGTGCGCGCACCCGAGCCATGTTCGCGGCGACGTGCACCTCGTATCCCGCTTGCGCGAGGGCGGCAACCACCGCGTTCGCATCGGTACCGGCCAACACCAGGCCGATGTTTGCGGGGCTACTGCTGCTGACCCGGAGACTACTTTTGTCCAAGATATCAGGCACCTGGAAACATATAGCTTTTGAACGGCTCCAGGTGACCGGACTGAAAATCGCGCAGCTCATAAATATTGAACTTGTGCATCAGGGTCAGGCAGCGCTGAAACACCTGGTCAGCCTCGTAGGCGGAAGGCGGTATGCCGTACTCGTCCGTTATCTGCGCAAAGATGGTAGAGGCGATTTCGCGACGCGTCTGGTCCTCGCGGTACAGGGTCTGATTGACCGGCGACGACACGATCGGTGAGCCGTAGATGAGAAAGGCCTCCCAGCGGCGCACGTCCTGCCCCCGATCCAGTTGCGCCACGAGAAATTTCACCATATTGTGCAGATCGATGCGCGGTGGCAGCACATCTTTTTGCAGCCATTTGCGCACCTCCGACTCGCGCCAATCCCGGTTGATGCCAAGCACACTGATGACGCGTCCCTCGGTCTGGGGCGGCGCGGCGCCAGCCAGATCCCACAACATGTTCAGGCGCGCGGAAAATCCGAGGCTGACGGGCAACTCCCGCTCCATGGCCTGCTCGAACGCCCGGGCATAGTCTTCCACCGTTTTCGCGCCCCGCAGCCCAGCGCCTGATGCTCGAACCTTGGAGCGGCCACTGCTGCTCTTTTCAGCCATGCTCAAATTCCCTTCTAACTGCCCCCGGTGTCCCGCCAACGCTTCAGGAATGTCGGCGTGGATACACCCATAATACTCGCGCGCGCCGCGGTACTCAGCGTCACGCCCTGCTCATTCACGTACATCATCAATTTATCCGTCATCAACAACAACGGAGAGTCCGCTGCCGCTGGCGACTCCCTGACCCATTCACGCAACAGGCGACGGGGCTTTTGCCATAGTGAACTGCTATTGCGCTCTTCTTCACGCGACGCAATTTTTGGCAACCAGCGACTGATATTACGCGGTTTGGTGTGCAAAAAATCTCCCGTCTGGCGCAGATCGCCGCGATATCTGTCCAGCGCCGCCAGCACCATCTCATCCTCGAGCCAGGCGCCGAGGGGTTTAATCATATTCAACGCCAACACACTGTGCACCGCCTCGCCCAGGGCAACTTGCAATGCCTCCAGCGCCGAGGGCACGTAACTGTCGCCGTCACTATCGCCGTCACTGTCGCCTGCTTGCACCGTCGCCAAAAATGGCTTTGGCTCCGGCAGGTAGGGCAGCCCATCCGGATTGATGCCTGTGAACAAACCCAAATCCACCGGTGTCAGCCAGTTCTTATCTGTCTTTTCCACCGCAGCGTGAATGCACTGGCGCATTTCACTGATGTTTCCCGGCCAGTCATAGAGCAACATGGCCTGCTCCGCATCCGGGGTAAAGCCCTTCATATCGCGATCGCGCAGCACGCCCTCCTGCCCGAGAATTTTATGTGCCCAGCGCAACACCGCCTGTTTGCGATCCTTGATGGGCGGCACATGAATGGGATAACCGGCAAAGGCACTGGCCAGGGGTTCCAGCAGTTCGCCCCGCCTGATCAGCACCTCCAGTTTGTCCGGAAACAGCGCGATCAACTTCATGCGCGGTAAGTAACGCGGGGGACTCACATCGGCAAGCCGACGCGAACTGATCTGGCGGGCCAGCTTCAGCTGCACTTCGCCGTGCATCAGATGCGGCGACTTGAACACCAGGGTTTTGCCTTCGCCCTGCGCCAGCTCGCGCGCAATGCGGGCATGTGCGGCGCTGCGGCTGCGAAATTCGCGACAGTCGATGGGCACGAGCAGATCGGCCGCGCCGCTGGATTCCTCGTGGATGATCCGCGCGACATACATCTTACCCGTGCCGGCTGGCCCTAGTATCGCCACCGGTATATCCAGCGTGGCCAGGAAAATGGCCTGATCCACAGCCCCCTCCATATTGTCGACCACATAGCCTTCAATGTCTTTTTCAATGGGTGCAACGGGTGGTGCTGTCTTTTTCGGCGCAGGTGTCGCCGCTGCCACGTTGGGCTTACCGGGGTCAGCCCAGGTTGTGGTGAAGGGTTCACTGAATATCCCGGCGTTATTCAGCATGCGTCCGATGATCAGTTTATGGTCGTCGTCAGCGGCGGCGCGAATAGCCTCCTTCGCGCCGCCGCTCTGGGCTTGCTGGAGTGCGTTATGCGCCGCCAGCAGCGTGGACAATGCACTGGCACCCGTTGTCCTGTGCGCCAGACCGACACAAATCCGGGCGTCGGCAGTCGTGGTGTCGGGCGTGGTATGCAGCCGGTGTACGTGTGACAGCAAGGCGCGGCAAATATCGCGTGCGTCATCCATATCCACATCCCGCAGGATGATGAGAATGGACGCCGCAGACGGCGGCCCCACAATGTCGGCCGTACGCACAATTTCAAGCAGGCTGCTGCGGATGTCAGCCATTAGACGCGCCGTGTCCAGAGCGCCCCACCGGTCGTCATAACGTAGCCGGTCCACGCCCAGCACTGCCAGTGTATCTGAGGTGGAAATACTACCCGCCACACCCAGCTGCTGGGCATCCAGCAACGGCCATAACACCAGGTTGAATGAAGTGTCAGGCGCCTGTGCGAGTGGCAACAGCATGCCACCCACGATGGTTTCAATACCGTCCCCGCGGCGCAGGATAAAGGGCGGCAACGCAACACGTCGGCCCGCCTGCACCGCGTGTATCAGTACGTCGCCGGGCGCCGCCGCAACGATTGCCCGCGTCCACACCACACCGCGCAGTGCCGACGCTGCTACGCCAAGCAGGCTGGCGGCAGCAGCATTGCACTCGAGGATTTCACCACCGGCGGCAGCAATCGAAAAGTAGGCTTCCTGCATTGGGCCGGGCACTGTAGCTGACTGCCTCGGATCGCCGGACCGTTCCATCGCTACACGGCATCCGCGCTCTGTAACGCAGGCTCGATTTCAGCGAATTGACGCATGGCGTAGTCCACGCGCTGCTCGGTGCGAAAGCGCCGGTTGCGGGTCATACCTTCTATATGACGCAACCGCGGTAACAGGCCGCGACCATTGGTAATCTGGATGGAAAGGCCGGGCCGCGCATTCAGCTCCAGCAGTTGTGGACCGGCAAATTTGTCCAACACGATGTCGGTGCCGATATAGCCCAGACCTGTCATCTCGTAGCACTGTGCAGCCAGTAACAGAATATCGCGCCAGCCGGAAATCTGGATATCGCTCAGCGCTCGACCCGTGTCCGGGTGCAACTTGATCGGGCGACCAAACTGCGCGGCCTTGAGGCAGCGCCCGGTGTCCAGCGCCAGGCCCACACCCACCGCGCCCTGGTGCAGATTCGCCTTGCCATCGGAGGCGTGGGTAGCCAGGCGCAGCATCGCCATGACCGGATAACCGCGAAAGACAATAATACGAATGTCCGGCACGCCTTCATGCGAGTACCCGGCAAAGCAATCGTCAAACGCAATGAGGTCTTCAATGATCGCCACATCGGAGGAACCACCGAGGGAGTACAGGCCCGCGAGAATATTGCTCATGTGGCGCCGAATATCGGAAATGTCCATTAGCGCACCGGAGCTTCTGACGAACTGCTCCCCCTGGCGACCCGTCACCACCAGTATCCCTTTTCCGCCAGAGCCCTTGGCCGGCTTGAGTGCGAAGCTTTCCTGATCCGCCAGCGCGCGCTCGATATGGCTGATCTCGTGTTGTTCACGCACCACAAACTTCAGACCCGGCGTCGGCACGTCATACTCCTGCGCCAGCAGCTTGGTTTTCAGTTTGTTATCGACCAGCGGAAAGAGTCTGCGCTCATTATAGCGATTGATAAAATCCACATTGCGGCAATTCATGCCCAACATGCCGAATTCCCGCAAACGCTTTGGCGACACCCAGGCCATGCTCATCAGGCTTCATCCATCGCTCGGAAGCGGCGCAGTTCGGACAGCTTGTAGCCGGTGTACTGACCCATGGCCAGAATCACCGCCAACAACACCAGATTAAGTTCCGGAAAGTTAAACGTGAGGTGCTCAAGCAGCGACCACTTCATGAGGAGATACGCAAGCACGGCCACCAGCAAACTGCCACCGCCCTGCTTCATGACCTCGGAGGGGCCATCTTCCTCCCACAGAATGGACATACGCTCGATGGTCCAGGCGATAATGATCATAGGGAAAAACGTGATGGTCATGCCGGTGCTGTAGCCCAACTGGTAACCAATGATACTGAAGGCCGAAATAAGAAAAATCACCATGACAATCAGCGTGGCGATACGCGATACCAACAGGAGGTTGAGTCGGGACAGGTAACTGCGCAGTGCCAACCCGATGGCAACTATCAGGACGAAACTGATCAGGCCCGCCACCAGCGAAGTTTGCAGGAAAGCCAGCGCGATCAACACTGGCATGAAAGTGCCCGACGTCTTGAGGCCGATCATGACCCGCATAAACACCACCACAGCGGCGCCCAGCGGCAACAGCAGTAGCAGTTTAAACATACTCTGTTCCTCAATGGGCAAACGCTGCACCCCCAGCCTGGCAAACATACTGTCGCTGTTCTTGACCTGGGCCAACTGCGTGGCGGGAACGGTTTGGCGGATCATGGAAAAATGCACGCGCGATTCCACGCCGCCACTGACATCCAACACAGACACACCACCGCGATGCCACAGCAGCAGGTTGGGTGGCACGCCGATCTCTCCCGTCTGGGGATTCACCAACAACCACTCCTGGCCGGTATAAATCTCGACCATGGGTGTCAGGGTCTGCCGGCGCCGGGCATCCTCCAGATAGAGTCCCATCACCGAGCGAGTCGCAATGTCGGCCCGATCCAGCAACTGCATCAATAACTGTGCCTGATCGGTATTTTCGGTACGCAGCAGGGCCGTATTCTGTGATGCGGGACTGTTGAGCAAATTGATCAATTCACGCGTCATACTCTGCGGGGAACTGGATTTCTCTCGGGCCCGGTCGAGTACCTCGCGGGCCGCGAGCTCTTGCGCCTCTTCCCAGTCGGCCGGATGCTCCTCACCCTCTGGTTGGTCGGCACTACTGGAACTGTCGCTGTCAGATTCGACCAACTGGGCACTGTAATAGAGCGACTGCTCTCCCTGGGCTTCCCGCTTGGTCCACTCCGCGCGCCGGTTGCCGTTATCCGTCAGGATGGCAAAACCGTAGGCTGGTGAGGCGGCCTGCTCCTCAAACAGTTCAAAGCCCGGCAGCTGCCTATCGGGCAGGCTTAGGCTGGCACTGACCGGGCCGCCGGTGGCTTCGAAATCGACTCTGGCCTCGACCAGCCACACCGATTTTTCCTGGCCCGGCAGAAACGGCGTACCTGTGGCCATGTGCCGCAGCACGGCGATCAGAATCCCGCTCATGGCCAGCAGGACAAGAATCGTAAAAAAGGTCCGCTTCTGGTTCACTGCAAAGCTCCCGCGTCATCCGAGGATGTCTTGGGGAGCACATAAGGGGCCACATTTTTCTTGCTGACATCCACTATCATGACATCCTTCAGGATGTTGCGGCCGATCAGGACCTGGTAACCCAGATGACTGCGATCGCTCAGGGTGAACTCTGCCGTCTGGTTGCTACGGCCGATAACGACACCCATTTTGACCACAGAGCGGCGCTTCGTCTCGGTCGTGCCGGACTGGGTAATGGTAACGGTGCGCTTGAGCCTGCGCTCCAGCGACTCGGGCTTGCCCGTATTGGGGTTGTTTATCTGAAACCGCACCCAGCGCTTGCCGTTGCGCTCAAACAGTTCGATGTTGCGGGCATCCAGGGAGGAGGTTTCTGCACCCGTATCAATTCTGGCCGTCAGGGCCAACTTCAGGTCCGGGAGCCAGACTTCCTCCAGACCTCCCACCACCAGCTTGGTGGAGGTTTCCTTGGGCTTAGGACAGGGGGCGACGGCCGGGCAGCTGCTGACGATGGGTTGCTCGAGAGTCCGCCCCAGGCCCGCAGTCAGGGACTCCAATTGTTGTTGCTGGAGCTCCAGTTGCCGCTGTTGTGCCTGTAATTGCGCATCGGCCGCCGCCTGGTTGGCCAGCGCCTGATCCATGCTCGAGAGCAACTGGTCCAAACGGGTATCCTGCGGCTGTACCGGCACGGGAAGGGTGGTACATCCGCCCAGCAGCATGCACAGCACCAGCGGCAGAGTTGCGAAACGGAGAGCTTGGTCGGTCACTTGGTTGGTCACTTGGTTGGTCATAAGAATCCAGTTTAAACAGCGCCACCCATTTTTTAGTTGAGCAACTCTAAGGCAAGGCCCGCGACGGGTAAAGTAAATTGCCGGGGCGAGAAGGTTACTGTAAAGCGAACAGCTGTTCTTTTTCAAAGGGACGCAGTTCGCTAGCCTCCCCCCGGCGCACCCGGTTGGCCCAATCGGGGTTAGCGATCATCGCCCGGCCCACCGCAACCAGGTCAAACTCGTGCTGCCCCATGCGCTCCAGTAACTGGTCCAGAGAGGCAGGTAGCGCAGCGCGGAAGCTGTCTTCGCCTGGCTGGGGAATGAAATCCGCATCCAGACCGACACTGCCCACGGTGATGGTCGGCTTGCCGGTGATTTTTTTCGTCCAGCCCGCCAGGTTGAGATCACTGCCTGCAAACTCCGGCTCCCAATAACGCCGGGTTGAACAGTGGAAGATATCCACACCGGCGTCGCTCAGAGGCAGTAGAAACTGCGCCAACTCCTCCGGAGTCGCAGCCAGGCGGGCGGAAAAGTCCTGCTGTTTCCACTGCGAAAAGCGCAGGATAACGGGAAAATCGTCACCCACCTCACGCCGCACGGCCGCTATGATTTCGCGCGCGAAGCGACCGCGGTTGTCCAGACAACCACCGTACTCGTCGTCCCTGAGATTGAGAGCAGACCAAAAAAACTGGTCTATGAGGTAGCCGTGGGCGCCGTGGATTTCGACCGCATCAAAGCCCAGTGCCACCGCGCTGGCCGCACCGCGCGCAAAGGCGTCTACCACCGCGCGGATATCGGCTGACGTCATCACGTGGCGCGTGACCTTACCGGGCGTATTCATGCCGCTGGGACTGTAACCGTTGACCTCGCCTTCCGGCGCAGTCCCCGCCTTGCGCATGGCGCCCACATGCCACAACTGGGGGGCGATGCGGCCACCTTGCGCATGCACTGCTTCCACCACGCGCCGCCATCCCGCGAGAGCGTCCGCGCCGTGAAAATACGGTACGTCGGGATAACCACTGGCAGCAATGTGGTCAACACAGGTGCCCTCCGTGATGATCAGGCCAGCGCCCCCCGCAGCACGCCGCCGGTAGTACTCCACGACCGCGTCATTGGGGACATTGCCCGGCGACTGGTTGCGTGTCATCGGGGCCATCACAATGCGATTTGGCAGTGACAGGGAACCGAGCGAAAAGGGCTGAAACAGGATGCTGCTGTCACTCATGTTAGCTACCTAGGATTGTTACCGTGGGATAATTGTATTTTTTGCAACAGGCGCACAAAGCCCTCCGCTTCCTGCGCGCCCGGGACCATGTACTGCTGCTGGAAATAAAAGGTGGGAACCGCATGGACCTCCCGCTCCAGCCACTGTTGTTGCTCCTCTCGCACCACACTGGCGTAGCGCGCAGCCGACAGGACCGCGCTCGCCTGTGCACTGTCCAGGCCCGCCCTGCCTGCCACCTCGGCCAGCACCGCAGGATCGTTCACATCTTCACGGCGGCTGAAAAAAGCCTCAAACAGCGCCAGCTTGAGCGCCGTCTGGCGGCCCTGCTCACCGGCCCAGTGCAGCAATTGATGGGCGCGAAACGTATTGACCATGCGCATGCCGTCAGAGTAATCGAAAGTGAATCCCAGCGAGTCTCCGAGCGCCGAAAGTCGCGCGCGTGCTGCCTGGCTCTGCTCGGGGGAGGAGCCATATTTCTGCGCCAAATGCTCGCGCAAGTCCTGCCCATCCTCGGGCATACGGGGATTGAGCTCAAAAGGATGCCAGCGGAGTGTGACATCAAACTGTCCGGGCAAGGCTGCCAGCGCCTTTATTAACTGCTTGTAGCCGATGATGCACCAGGGACACACGACGTCTGAGACAATATCCACTGCCAGCGGCATTGCCTGGGCTGGCGCTGCCGGCTGTTGTCCCATGGTTCCTCCGCATGCTGTTGGTGTGGGTGCATAATAGTGTCAAATTACCGTTGATGCGAGACGCGATCACCCCCGCGCCAGCAGGATTGGCTCCGCAGCACTTCCCAATTATCTGTACTTTTCTCCAGTTTTTATTTTGTTTTTGTCCCTGCCACGGTTAAAAATTGGTTTGATCGTAGCTCGCGAGCTGCCGCCACACGCGGAATCACAGCGTCTTGCACCGATCCAAACAGACATCGGCCAGAAGGACATCGATATGATAAATTTACTCGAATACAACGCCCAGCACGCCACCATCCAGCTGGGCCAGCGCGAATTATTGCTGGTCATGGCCCTGATTCAGGAAGGCCGAGACTCCTTTGGTTGCGACACCGATACCGGGAAGGCGCTGGATGCGTTTTTTTGTTCGGCTAACGTCCTGGTGGAAGAGGCGCGCCGTCAAACCCTGACCACGACGATGGTACGCCAGAGAATCGGTATCGTTGCCTCGCCTGAACCTGAGCTGCAAAAACCTGCTTCTAACGGTTAAAACCCGACCCCTGCGCATTTCACGTACACGACTTTGCCCTGAGTCGTGCCTGATTCCATCTTCCCGCCACTTCCCGCTACTTCCCGCTACTTCCCGCTACTTCCCACTACTTCCCACTACTTCTCGCTACTTCTCGTTACTTCTCATTACCTCTCGCAACCTCAATGACCGGTCCGGACGGACCCGTATAGCCTGACCGAGATCGAGAAAGACAACTTCAACCTGAACATCTCCCGTTACATCAGCACGGCCACGGCTGACGAAGAGATTGACTTGCAGGCGACGAATGCTCGGTTGGTGGAGATAGAGAAGACGATCCAGACGGCGGCGGCGAAGCACAACGAGTTTCTTAAAGAGCTGGGGTTAGCGCCGTTGCCATCAAATAGTTCTACAAACTAGGAGTGATAGGCGCCCTCACTCCCGGCGAACCAGCCCGTCCACCGCCATCCCATCATCCATCCGCTCCCCACACCAGTACGGCACCCCCGTCCGCGCCCCAATCTCAACCCGCTCACGTCGGTTGGCCGTAGTCAGCGCAAACACGTTCCCGCGGAAACGTGTTTCGGGGCCACTGGGGATCAGCTTGCCATTCGGCGCATTAAATAAGGGCTCACCGGCCGCATCCAGTGCAAGGCCGTAACCCCCTTCGTGCACCAGGCGATGATGGTGGCGGCACAGTAACAGCAGGTTGTTGAGCCGGGTCTCGCCGCCGTCAGCCCAGTGGCGGATATGGTGAGCATCGACATGATGCTGCGCTGTGCAACCGGGAAAACGACAGCCGCCGTCGCGGCGCTCCAGCGCGCGGCGGATTGCGGGCGGAATACTGCGTGTGCGGCGGCCGATATTCAGCGCCGTGCCGCTTGTGTCGCTGCCATCTTCCAGCCAGTGCACCACGCCGCAGTCACAAGCAAGGCGGCGGGACGTTTCAGCGGAAACGTTTCCGCCCTCGGCCAGTTCGGATTCCGCGCCGCTGCCGTCTGCTTTAAGGGTATTCATGTCGGTATGGATATGGAGCGTGCAGCGGTCGCCGCCGTTGATGGCGCTTTCATCACTGGTGACGTAGTGGTCGGCGAGGCGTTCCAGTGCATCGGCGCGGCGCGCGGCGATGGGGGTTTCACTGTAGCCCGGCGTTTCCGCGGAAACGTCTTCCGCCGCGTTACGCTGCTCTTCCCGGATTGCATCCATTGCCGCGTCAATTGCCTGCGCGATGCGTGCGCCCTGCTCAGGGCCGAGGCGTGCCTTGAGCACATAGCTGCCATCATTGTCGATATACCAGTTGAGCTCGCGCAACGCATGGTGCTGGTTGTCCCGTGCCAGCGCCTCGCTGCGTTTGACCTTGCGGTAGTTGCGCACCAGGCGCTCGACATGGGATGCGGTACCGTGGCCTGCGATCATCAGCAGGTAATCCTCGTTCTGTGGCGTGGCGACGCGGGTCATGGCGCGCACCTTGGAATAGCTGACCCGGCCACCGCGCAGGGCCGAGCTGATTTGTGGCAGGGCATCGAGGGCGTGCGCGACGCGGACCTTCTCACGCGCCGCGCCCAGGTCGATGCCGCATTTCCAGTTGAGCCAGTGGGCGCAGGATTTGAGGCCTGCGCCGCTCCAGCCGTGGCGCTCGTCGAATTCGCGGATCAGGGTCAGCAGCCGGTAGGTTGCGGCGTTGAGGTGGGCGGCAAGTTCGGTGATTTCGTCTTCCAGTACGGCCAGATTGCGGGCGGGTGGTTGGGGGGTGGGAATGGGGTTTTGATTCATGGCGAGGGTCCTTGGGATTCTTACTAAAATACTGGTTAAACATACAGTATAAATTTGGTAAAATCAATATAAATCAATTGGTTGAGGTATTTTTGTAGGAGTCCCGAGCCGGTGAGAGTTTCAGGTATTAGTTGCGCGATAGCTTTATTGCGCAACTAATTTGCGGCTATACTTGCGCAATTGAAAAAAATCGCGCAATAAAGGCCAAGAATGGCGCAACGAATTCCCGAAACAGAACTGGACGATATTCTCAAGATAGTTGGGGGCTACCCCGGAGGGGCGTCCATTGAGGAAATTCACTCTACTCTGGCGACACCGGTTCCCCGCCGCACATTGCAGTACCGTCTGGCCCGGTTGGTGGAAGATAACAAGTTGCTGGCCGTTGGGAAGGCGCGGGCGCGACGTTATCAGCTTCCCTCTGATCGAGTCGTCGGCATGACGAGTGTGGCGAGCCCGCTGGGTATGCCTGCAGTGCCGGCCGAAGTGAATGTCCCAATTACGCCGCAAGGGGAAGCACTCAAACAGGCGGTCCGTCAGCCTATCCAGAACCGCCAGCCGGTGGGGTATCACCGGGACTTTCTGGCGGAGTATCGCCCTAACGAAACCTTTTACCTCTCGCGGGAGCTACGTCAGAAATTAGCCGCCATGGGGCAATCGCCTGAACAGCAGCGCCCGGCGGGCACCTACGCCCGGCAAATCTATAACCGCCTGCTTATCGATTTGTCCTGGAACTCCAGCCGTCTGGAGGGCAATACCTACTCCCTGCTCGAAACGCAGTTGCTGCTGGAGATGGGCGAGAGTGCCGAGGGTAAAAGCGCGCAGGAAGCGCAGATGATCCTGAATCACAAGGCGGCCATCGAATTGCTGGTGGAGCAGTCGGGCGAGAGTGGCATCAGCCGCCACATGCTTCTCAGTCTGCACGCGCTGCTATCGGATAACCTGCTGGACGCCCCTGGTGCAGGTGGTCGGCTGAGGACACAGATTGTGGAGATCGGTGGTTCGGCTTATCACCCGCTGGATGCGCCGCAGTTGATCGAGCAGTACTTCGGCCAACTGCTGGCTTCGGTCGCGGCGATTGTGGACCCGTTTGAGCAGGCTTTTTTCCTGATGGTGCATGTGCCGTATTTGCAGCCCTTTGATGATGTGAATAAACGCGTCTCCCGGTTGGCGGCCAACATTCCATTTGTCCGCGCCAACCTGTCGCCACTTTCTTTTATTGATGTCCCCCAGCAGGCGTACATCGACGGGCTGCTGGCCGTTTACGAGTTGAATCGCGTGCAACTGCTGCGGGATGTATTCGTCTGGGCCTATGAGAGATCGTGTGCGCGCTACTGTGCAGTGGCCCAGACATTGGGCGAGCCGGATCCCTTTCGCCTGCGTTATCGCAGTGAGCTTTTCGACGCCGTTGGAACGGTGGTGCGGCAGGGCATGGGTAAAAAGACGGCAGCCGCCTATCTACAGCGGTATGCCAGTGAACAATTACCGGCATTGGACCAACATCACTTTGTAGAGATAGCCGAAACCGAGTTACTGTATCTGCACGAGGGCAATATTGCCCGCTATAAACTGCGGCCTTCCCAGTACCGTGCCTGGCAGGAAACCTGGAAGTAATGGCTACACATAGGAGGAGAACAGCACATGAGAGCAGATCCAGAAGAATATATCCGCGTAGACACGCCGCGCAGCAGGTTTCCCTTCGTCGAGTTAGTGCTTGCGGCGGCCCTTATCGCAGGGCTGGTGATGTTCTGGTTTTGGACAGACGAGAAAAAGCCGGTGGCGACCGTGGTTCAGGTACCACCTGTCGCTATCCCTACAGCCCCGACCGAGCTGCCTGCTACGCCGGATATTCCGCAGCGCATTGAGGCTGTTACCGTGGTGGTACCTGAGGGTGCTGCCGTCGATGCTGAGGGTGGTATTGTGACCGAGCAACCCGAGCAACCCGAGCCAGCCAGCGCGACACCACTCACGCCGCAGGACGGTGATGAACTATTGCGGCGGCAACTATCGGCAGCGGGAGCGAAATCCATCCTCCTCAAGCTGCTGAGCAATGAGCAACCGCTGGAAGTGAGCGCCGCGCTAATCGACGGCCTCGGACGCGGCGACATCCTGCGCAAATTCCTGCCCATCAGTAAACACAGCGAGCCCTTCAGCGTGATAGTGGAGGGCGACGCCATGTATATGAATCCCAACGGTTATCTGCGCTACGACAGCTTTACCGATGCCATTGCCAAGCTTGACAGTGGCGTGCTGGTGAACACGTTTCACCAGCTGCGCCCACTTTACGAGCAGACCTACGGTTACCTCGGACTCAATCCAGGCGATTTCGACAACGCCGTCATCCGCATACTGGATATGGTTCTGGCCACCCCGGAAATAGGCGAGCCCATTGCGGTGACACCCAAAGCCGTGGTGTACATTTATGCCGATCCCGGACTGGAGAGCCTGCCCGCCTTACAAAAACAGTTGCTGCGTATGGGGCCGGACAATATCCGACGCATCAAACAGCAGGCGCAGACACTGCGCGAGGGTTTGCTGGCGCAGTGAGTTTGATACTCAGCCTTTGATACTCAGCCTTTGATGCGCAGTACCCGCGCATCGTCATTCAAGCGACGCGATAGCTCACGTGCCAAATTGCAGGTGAGTTTGTGTTTGATGCCGATATCCAGCGTGGCAAAGGGTAACTCCAGGCAATGTACAGCGCCGACCGCGCGCGCAGTCGCGGAGCGCGCCTCTCCGCTCACCAATGAAAACTCGCCAAAGGACATGTCGGCACACGATGTTATAAGGCGCAACTCTTCACCTGTCTTGGTCTTAAGCACTGTATCGACGAGTCCATCAAACAGAAAGAACAGGGAATCACCGGCAGCACCGGCTTCAAAAATGAGGTCATCATGGGCATAGCGCCGGATGATACCGACGCGGTAGATAGATTCGAAATCAGCCTCTGAGAACTGAAAGCACAGGTCTTGTCGCTCCAGCGATGGCTTATCGGGATCGCCCAGCTCCACTATCTGGTGCTGCAGCAATTGATCCTCACACCATTCCAGCGCGCGATCGGCCTCGGCAAAGCGGTGTATCTGGCTGACCTGGCTCTCGTCCACGATTTTTCTCAGTGCACGCCGGAATTGATATTTGTCTTCAGTGCCGGTGAACAGCAGGCACTTACCGCCACTCATGTCAGGTAACGGCAAACTGGATAACAGGCGCGTCGAGGCGGCATCGATGTCCACGACGCGAGAAAAATCCAGTATCAGGAAATCCGTCTTGTCCCAGTTTTTGCCAACGTCCCGAATCAGTGAATCGGTCGAGGCAAACATCAGCTCGCCCTGCAGTTCGTAGACGCGGATGCGGTGACCCTCGCGCTCCAGGAAACGCCGCTGCTCGATATGTCGCCGGCGCCGCGAATGAATCGATGATCCGTCATAGAACACACGGACCACAGAGGTGGACGTAGCGCGCGCCACTTTGAGCAAATGCAGACCGAAATCCCGCGACAAGGCCTCACACACGCGCAAGCCGCGAACGCTATTGCCCTTGGCATCCAACAAGGGTGAAAACACGCCCAAACCGAACTGGCCCGGTAGCACCGCCATGATGCCACCGCCCACACCACTTTTGGCCGGCATACCGACGCTGTAGACCCAACTGCCTGAATAGTCATACATGCCGCAGGTGGTCATCACGCTGAGCACCTTTTCGACAAACTGGGTTTTCAGGGCCACCACTGAGGTAATCGGGTTCACACCACTATTGGCCAGGCACGCACCCATCAACGCGAGGTCCTGCGCCGTCACTTTGATCGAACACTGGCGAAAATACAGATCGACCACATCCTCGGGCACACCTTCGATGATGTCCGCATTGCGCAGTAAGTGCGCAATGGCCCGGTTGCGGTGCCCGGTATCGCGCTCCGAGGTATAGACCTCGTCGTCGATCGTCACCGGATGGCCAACGTAATCCTCGAAGCGGCGCAGAATACGCTCAAGCTTTTCTTCGCCATTCGCACCGTTAATCAGACCGGTGGTGGCAATCGCTCCGGCATTGATCATCGGATTGAGCGGACGACCGGTTTCCCGGTCCAGGCTGATGGAGTTAAAGGCCTCGCCAGACGGCTCCACACCGACTTTGGCCAGCACCGCATCAACGCCCTGATCCTCCAGTGCCAGGCCATAGGTAATCGCCTTGGACACGGACTGAATCGTAAAACTCTGTAAGCTGTCGCCCACCTGATAGACATGGCCGTCCACCGTCACCAGTGCGATACCAAACCAGGCGGGGTCGGCCCGCGTCAGTTCCGGTATGTAGCTCGCAATCTCCCCCGCAAACACCGTGGCAAACTGCCGATGCAGTTCCTCCAGGTAGGACTGGATAGACGACTTGATCGGCAGGGTAAGGCCATTGTGCACAGAATACTGATTCATACGGTCTGCTTTCTTCTTGTCCACTGATGTATGCCAAGGTTTTTCGAGCAATATCTGTACCACAGTCCAAGCGGGATTTTAGCGCCCGGCAGTCGCAAAAAGGCCGGCGGGCGCGCTAAATTGGCGCGTGATCGCACTATCGTGGTGCGTCGCAGGAGCTGTAAGCACTCAGGCTGCGAACACCACGGTTCTATTGCCGCGCACAATGACTCTGTCTTGCAGGTGGTAGCGCAGACCCCGGGACAAAACCGCCTGCTCCACGTCGCGGCCCAACCGCACCAGGTCATCCTTGTCGCAGCTGTGGTTCACCCTGATCACATCCTGCTCAATGATCGGGCCTTCATCAAGCTCCTCCGTCACATAGTGGCAGGTAGCACCAATGAGCTTGACGCCGCGTTCATAGGCTTTCTGGTAGGGGTTGGCACCCACAAATGACGGCAGGAAGCTGTGATGGATATTGATCAGGCGGCCCGCATACTGTGTACACAGGGCGGGCGGGATAATTTGCATGTAGCGGGCCAGCACCACGGTGTCAGCCTGGTGGCGCGCAATAATTTCCGTCATCGCGGCGAAGGCGGCGGATTTGTCAGCCTGGGGGACCGGGATATGGTGAAACGGTATACCGTGCCACTCCACCATGGCGCGCAGGTTGTCATGGTTGGAAATGACGCAGGGGATATGGCAGGCCAACTCGCCGCTCTGCCAGCGGTGCAGAATGTCGGCAAGGCAATGGGAGGCGTGACTGGCCAGCAGCACTACCCGCTGCAGATCGCTGTTGTCACGCACCTGCCACTGCATCGCAAAGGACTGGGCCAGAGATGCAAACTCCTCGCGAAATGTCTCCAGGCTGACGGCCAGTGTCGCGGCGCTGATAACATTGCGCATGTAAAACCAACCCTGCTCAACATCCGTACGGTGGTTTGATTCCAGCAGCGACCCCTGACGCGCGGCGACAAAGGCGGACACCGCGGCCACAATGCCCACCCGGTCCGGGCAGGATACGACCAGGGTATAGCTGGCGGGCCTTCGTATGTCATTCATGGTTCATGGTTCATGGTTCATGGTTCATGGTTCATGGTTCATGGTTCATGGTTCATGGATCCCGGTCCGACTGTTAGCGGCACTAACATGGCACTAACATGGCACTAACATGGTACTAACATGGCATTACAGCATATCGCGCAGGCGATAGTAGAGCATACCCAGCGCCACCAGATGGCTGCCAACCGTCTGTCCGAACGGTATGCGGCGATGCGGCACGCTGGCGAAGACATCCATGCGCTCAAACGTACCGGCCACGGCGTCTGCCATGATCTCACCGCAGGAGTGCGACAGGCTGACACCGTGGCCGCTGTAGCCCAGTGCATAGAATACATTGGCGCCGATACAGCCCAGCAGCGGCACGCGGTTTACGACAATGCCAACCTTGCCGCCCCAGGCATAATCCACGCGCTTGTGGGCCAACTGCGGGTAGACCCGGCGCAGGCGCGGCGCCATGGCGCGCTCGATGTTGCGCGGCTCGCGGCCGGAGTAGTTGCAACGACCGCCAAACAATAATCTGCGGTCCGCAGAGAGCCGGAAATAGTCCACCACTTCATTCTGGTCACAGACAGCGAGGTCCAGCGGGTTGATCTGCGCCACTTCCGCTGCGCTCAACGGTTGTGTGGCCACAATATAACTGCCGGCGGGAAACACCAGGCCCGACAATGCCGCCGGCTCCAGGTGCTGGTACGCATTGCCAGCCAGCACCACAAATTCGGCCCGCACACTGCCTTGGGCGGTCCTGACAAGTGGCTGGGTACCGTGCTCGATACCAGTGACTTCGCTGCCCTCGTAAAACGAGACGCCCAAACTGGCGGCGGCCCGCGCCTGGCCCAGGCACAGGTTGAGGGGATGCAAATGACCGCTGCGATTATTGAGCAGGCCGCCCAGGTATTTATCGGTACCCAGCAGTTCAGGCAACTCGCCCTTCGCCACCAGGCGCACCTGGCTTTCCATGCCCCGGGCACAGAGCTCCTCATGCATCCGCCATTGTTGCTCCAGCTGGCGCGGCCTGAGCGCCACATCGATATAGCCGTATTTCAGGTCGCAATCGATTGCGTACTGCTGCACGCGCCGGGCAATGATCTCGTGCCCGCGATAGCCCAGCTCGAACAAGATGTCGGCATGGCTGCCCGCCCAATGTTTTTCCAAATGGGCTTCGCCCGGCAGCCCGCCGATCATCTGCCCGCCATTGCGACCCGACGCACCCCAACCCACCTTGTGTTGCTCCAACACCGTGACGCTATAGCCGCGCTCGGCCAGCGTCAGGGCGGTGGCAACGCCGGTGAAGCCTGCGCCAACCACGCACACGTCGCAGCGCACGTTGGTGCGCAGGGGAGGATACACAGCCGTGTCGTTGCGCGTTGCCGCGTAATAGGATGAGCAATGCTCTGGCGGGGAGCTCATGAGAATAGCGGCGGGCTCCCTCCCCGTATTTCTATCCAGAAATTGTAATGTACCTATTTTTAGTGTCACTATAATGCCAGCTAAGACAAACCGTTCCAAGCCTGACTCTGGCAAGCCTGACTCTGGATAGTGGCACACAGGTTTTCACGCAGGAGAGCTACACAATCGCGCAGATACCAGGCCATTCAGGCGCCGCGCAGACGCCTGCAGATCGATGCCACCACGAGCGCCATGTCGGGACGCGGACCACCCCGGAGGCAGCACTCTGGTGGACGTTGCTCACCCTGTTATTACTGGTCTTCATCAGCCGGACCTCGGTCGCAACGGCCTCCACGCTCAATATTTACAACTGGGCGGACTATATTGATCCAGCATTGCTGGAGGAGTTTGAGCGCGAGTATGGGATCGACGTCAATTACGATGTCTACGACTCCAGCGAGATGGTGGACACCAAGCTGATGACCGGACACTCCGGCTACGACGTGGTGATGCACTCCACCTCTTTTTCCACGCGACTCATCCCCATCGGCGTGTATGAAATCGTCGATACGTCCAGGTTACACAACTGGCACCACATCGATACCGCCCTGATCGACAAAATCACTGCGGACTTTGGTGCCGAAATCGCCGGCGTACCGTATATGTGGGGGACCACCGGCTTCACCTACAACCGGGATAGGGTGTTGGCGCGCATGCCCGATGCGCCCCTGCACAGCGCTGCCATGATTTTTGATCCGACGATCGTAGCGCGCTTTGCGGACTGCGGGGTCAGCCTGCTCGACGATCCCACCTCGGTCATTCCCATGGCCATGCTGTACCTGGGTTATCCAACCAACTCCGTGGATCCGGATCACTTGCGGGAGGTGGAACAGTTACTCAAGGCCGTGCGACCCCATATCAAATACTTCAGTTCCACCAAGACGCTGCTGGACCTGCCCAGCGAGGAGGTGTGCGTCGCCATGAGCTGGTCCGGCGACTACTCCGTGGCCAGCGCCCGGGCCGCCGAGGCCGGCCTGGACATAGACCTGGGCTACACCATTCCCAGCGAGGGCAGTGTCGACTGGTACGATGTGATGTACATTCCGGCGGACGCCCCGCATCCGGATAACGCCTACCTGTTCCTGGATTTCATGCTGCGACCGGAAATTATCGCCAGGGCCACCAACTTCACCGGCTACGCCAATGCCAACCGCAGCGCCACGGCGCTGGTAGACCCCAAGATCACCAGTGATCCGGCCATCTACCCGGATCCACAAACACGGCAACGCCTGTACCCCTCGCAGATACTGGCGCCCAAGCTGGAGCGGCTGCGCTCGCGTACCTGGACCAAGATCAAGAGCGGACTATGAGCACAGCGGACACCGCCAGCACTGACTTTGCCAACTCGCCATGGAGCGACCCGCAGCAGCGACCCTTTATCGAAATCGAAGGGCTGTCCAAGCGGTTCGGTGACTTCAGCGCGGTGGATAGCGTCGACCTGAAAATCTATCGACGGGAGCTGTTCACTATTTTGGGCGGTTCCGGCTGCGGCAAAACCACCCTGCTGCGCATGCTGGCGGGATTCGAAAAGCCCACCGCCGGGCGTATCCGCATCGATGGCGTGGACGTGACCGACCTGCCACCCTACGCGCGCCCGGTTAACATGATGTTTCAGTCCTATGCGGTGTTCCCGCACATGAATGTGAAGCAAAACATTGCCTACGGGCTACGCAAAGAAAAGTTACCGGCGCAAGAGATTAAGGAGCGTGTCGCTCACATGCTGGAACTGGTGCAGCTAACGCCGTTAGCCAAACGCAAACCGCACCAGCTCAGCGGTGGCCAGCAGCAGCGTGTCGCCCTGGCCCGCGCGCTGATAAAGCAGCCCAAAGTACTGTTGCTCGACGAACCCCTGGCGGCGCTGGACAAAAAATTGCGCGAGCAGACCCAGTTCGAGCTGATGAATCTGCAGGACAAGCTGGGCATCACCTTCGTGGTAGTGACTCACGACCAAGAGGAAGCAATGACCCTGTCCAGCCGCATCGCGGTGATGGATGCCGGTGATTTCGTGCAAATCGGCACACCCAGCGAGGTCTACGAGTTTCCTCGCAACCATTTTGTCGCCAATTTTTTCGGCAGCATCAATACCTTCGACGCTACCGTACTCAGCTGCGCTGAGGGTCAACTCACTGTGGTGCTGGCAGGCAGCGACACCCGGATATGCACCCGTTACGACGGGCAGCTGGCGGTCGGCAGCCATTGCATGATCGGGGTGCGGCCGGAGAAGTTGCTGATCAGCACGGAGCGCCCTGCGCCTGACGGGTACACCGTCACCCGCGGCGTAGTGGAGGATCTGGCCTACAAGGGTAATCGATCCATCTATCGCGTGCGCTCGCAAACCGGTCGAATAATTCTGGTGAGTGCGCAAAATAAACAGCGCTCGGCCCATTTGCCGTTGGAGTGGGATGACGAGGTCTACCTGAGCTGGGCTTCCGACTGCAGCGTGGTACTCACCGGTTGAACGGTATCGTCCATCCGGGCACCAGCGACCGCCTGTGGCGGGGGATTGTGATTGGCGCGCCCTACGCCTGGCTGTTACTGTTTTTCCTGGCGCCCTTTGTCATCGTACTTAAGATCAGCTTCGCCGACCCGATCGTGGCGCAGCCGCCTTTT
>JANNXP010000165.1:0-29845 GCA_031409615.1 Haliea sp.
CCTGGCTGTATACCTGGCCCGAGAAAGAGGTGGCTGCTGACTGCGCTCAACACTTTACACAGCTGTTGGCCCGGCGCAGAACCGGCATCCCAGTTGCCTATATCACCGGCGCACGGGAGTTCTGGTCACTACAGTTGACAGTGAACAGCGCCACCCTTATTCCCCGTCCTGAAACCGAAACCCTGGTGACCTGGGCGCTGGAGCTGCAATTACCAGACGTAGCGAGTGTGCTCGATCTGGGCACTGGTTGTGGCGCTATTGCGCTGGCGGTGGCATGTGAACGGCCGCACTGGCAAGTGACAGCGCTGGATGTGAGCGCACAGGCGCTGATGGTCGCCCGCGCCAATGCAGTCCGAGCGGGTTTACAGCGCGTGACCGTCCTGCAATCACATTGGTACGAGGCTGTCGGCGCACAGCGGTTCAACCTGTTACTGGCCAACCCACCCTATATCGATGCTGACGATCCGCATCTGGCGCGCGGCGATGTGCGCTTCGAGCCGCGCTCGGCACTGGTGTCTGCCGAGGGCGGTCTGGCCGACCTGAATTATCTGGTTACCGCGGCGCCGGCGCAGCTGATTGACGGCGGCTGGCTGTTGCTGGAACACGGTTTTGAACAGGCGGCGGCTGTGCGCGCCATGTTGTGCCGCGCCGGTTTCCGTCAGGTGAGCACGCGTCGGGACATGGCGGGACGGGAGCGGGTTACCGGGGGTTGCTGGCATGTTGACTGACGCGCAGCTCATGCGCTACAACCGACAGATTTTGCTGCACGATTTTGATATCGCAGGGCAGGAGCGGCTGCAACAGTCCCGTGTGCTGATCGTCGGTCTGGGTGGTCTGGGCTGCCCCGCAGCGCTCTATCTGGCGGCGGCTGGTATCGGTGCGCTGGTGTTGGTCGACGGTGATGAGGTGGAGTTGAGTAATCTGCAGCGGCAGATCGCGCACTCAGACCATGATATAGGCACCAACAAGGCGCGCTCGGCGGCTGCCGCGATAGCGGCTCTGAATCCTGAAGTGAAGCTTGAAATTATCGAACAGCATCTCACCGAGAGCGCCATGCCGGCGCTGTTGGCGCGCGTCGATCTGGTGCTCGATGCCACGGACAATTATCCGACGCGCTTCGCCTTAAACCGCGCCTGCATCGCCGCAGGCGTGCCGCTGGTCTCCGCCGCTGCGGTGCGCAGCGAAGGGCAATTGGCAGTCTTCGACCCGCTGCGCGGCGGGCCGTGCTATCGCTGTTTGTATGTGGAAGGCGATACGCAGTCGGCGCTCAGTTGCAGCGAAAGTGGCGTGCTGGCGCCACTGGTGGGTGTCATCGGCGCACTGCAGGCTATGGAAGCCCTGAAGCTTTTAACCGGCTTCGGTGAGTCGCTGCGGGGCCGGCTGCTGGTGGTGGATTTGCGCAGTATGGAGTTCCGTCAGCTGATGCTCCCTGCGCGACCGGATTGCCCTGCCTGCTCCCATCTGGGTGCCTGACGTCCCAGTCGTGCGCATGGGTCTTTTCGTCTGGAGTTGCTAGACTCAGTGCAGTGTGTGAGATTGTCGAAGCCCACAGTGGTCATAGCGTCAGGAGATGGATAATGAGAATCAGATTTTGCTTTGCAGTTCTTGCAGTCATGGTGTCGGCGCGAGCGGCATACGGGGATATTAGTTATGACCAGCACATCAAGATTGAAGCCGCCGGTGCGCTGGCGCTGCTAGCGTCCGAGGGGGATATTGGCACCCTTCTCTCCGGCGATAAGTCCCATACTGAGAGCACCATCGCCATGCAGTCCAGGCTGGCAGGTATGTTTGCTGGCAGCGGCAAGAGTGGCAGTATTGTGCGTCTGGATAAGGCGCTAACGTGGACCTTGCTACCCGACGCGCAACAGTACACGGAATTGACCTTCGCTCAGGTCAAAGCGCAGATGGACCAGGCCCGGCAAGCCATGCAGGACGCACAGGCCTCGGGCCAGACCGGCGGTGCATTGCCTGTTTCCGCCGAGGGCTGCCAGTGGACCGATGGCGAGGTACACGTCGAGCATCCTGCAGTAAAAGAGGACATTGCTGGACTCGCGACGCAGAAGCACATTATTCGTTGGCAGCAATCGTGCACTGATCCGACCACTGCCAAAACGTGTGATATCACCTTGCTGATGGAAACCTGGCTGGCTGGGGACGTGCCTGGCGAGCAGGAAGCCACTAAGTTTGCGCAGGACTATGCCGAAGCCTTGGGGTTGGGTGATGTGATGCGCCAGGCGCAGGGCCCTGCGCAGAGTTTGCTAGCCATGTTTGCCACCAACTGGGAAGGCGTCGTGGACGAGTTCAAAAAACTGCAGGGCTACCCGCTGCGCACGGTGATGCAGATGGACATGGGCGGAGAGCAGTGCACAACCGCGTCGGGACAGCCCATCGCGCTCGACGGGGGTTGGGCGGATGCGTCCACAGGCACAGGAAGTGCGCTCGGCCAGGCGGCGGGTGAGTCCCTCGGCGGTAGCCTGGGCGGTTCTGTGGGGAGTGCAGCTGGAGAACTCATTGGCGGATTATCAGGCATGTTTAAACAGAGCGCGCCAACATCCGCTGCGCCCGAGTCGGCTGCGCCAGAGCCCCAGGCTAACGCCGCGGGCGGTCAGACGACAGTGTTTCGTATCACCACTGAGGTGACCAAGTGGAACCAGGCCCCGATTCCCCAGGAGCGCTTCGATATACCGGTCGGGTGGAAAAAACTCTAGCGTGGAAAGCAGATAAAAGTGGCAGGACATGTCGACACGACGAAACCTTTTCATGCTGTTGGTTGTCACAGAGCAGGGAATCGGGTGAGATGTTTTCAATGAGTGCATTCGCGCAGTGGTATTACACAGTTCACAAAGCTATTTTTTCACGTCTGAAGTATTTGGATGGATTGGCGCCGCTGGCCCTGCGGCTCTTTCTTGTGCCGGTGTTCTGGATGGCAGGTACGCAGAAAATTGCTGGAATGGAAAATACCATCGAGTGGTTTGGCAATGCCGACTGGGGTTTGGGCTTACCGTATCCCAGTCTACTGGCGCATCTGGCGGCCTATACGGAAGCGATTGGCGCACTGTTATTGTTACTGGGCCTGGCCACGCGGTGGATTTCGGTGCCATTGATGGTCACCATGCTCGTCGCCATCTTCGCGGTGCACTGGGATAATGGTTGGGCCGCTATCGCAGATGCCAGTGCGGAGGATGTGGCCGTGCGCCTCGGTGCAGCCAGAGACACGCTACAGGAGCACGGTAACTATGCCTGGCTGACAGAAAAGGGCGGATTGGTGATCCTCAACAACGGCATTGAATTCGGAGTGACCTATCTGGTGATGCTATTCAGTCTGTTGTTCACTGGCGGTGGGCGCTTCACCAGCGTCGATTACTTCCTCTCCCGGCTATGGCCCGATAAATCGTGATGCATGTCGTGCAACCGGTTTGTCGCCAGTCCCCACCTATTCCCCGCAGGAAGTGCTAGACTGGCGCGTTTTTTGAGCACCCAAAGGGTAAGCAGAGTTAATCAAGAGTTTAGTCAACCGCATGTCGAGTAAGAACGAAACCCCGCGAAATCCCAATATAGCCTCTTCCGGCCACGGTCAGCCGCCCCGTCTGGAGCCCTCTCACAAACCATCCGCGTCCGATAAAATGCGCGAGGATGAGCCATCAGGGGAATCCCCGGACAAGAGACGCCAGCGTCGCCGTTCGCGCAAGCCCGGTGCTGCTGCTGTTTCCTGGTCATTGGATGATTTCGCCGTGGAGCCCAAGGAGGGTGAGACCCGTTTCCACGATCTGGGTTTGCGCGATGAGCTGATGCGCGGCATTGCCGATCTGGGTTTTCACTATTGTTCACCTATACAGGCTGCAATCCTGCCACAGACCCTGCAGGGCCATGATGCGATTGGCAAGGCCCAGACGGGCACCGGTAAAACCGCCGCTTTCCTTATCACTATTTTTAATGATCAGTTGTGCCATCCGCCGGCAGGTGAGCGCTTCGTGGGTGAGCCTCGCGCTCTGGTCATCGCGCCAACCCGGGAACTGGTCATGCAGATTGGCGCTGACGCCGAGGAGCTGGGCAAATATACAGGTTTGCAGGTGGCAACCCTGATCGGTGGCATGGACTACCAGAAGCAACTCAATCGGCTCACGAGCAGTGTGGTGGATCTGGTGGTGGCTACGCCCGGTCGTTTGCTGGATTTTATGGGGCGCCGTGATTTATACCTGGACCATGTTGAAATTCTGGTGCTGGATGAAGGTGACCGCATGTTGGACATGGGTTTTATCCCCCAGGTAAAACGTATTGTGCGCGCGACACCGCCGAAGGAAAACCGGCAGACGCTGTTATTCTCCGCCACTTTTACCCAGGACATTATTAACTTGTCCGAGCAATGGACATACCAACCAATCAAGGTGGAAATAGAGCCACAGAGCGTCGCCACCAGCACCGTTGACCAGAAAGTCTATCTGGTCAGCAGTCAGCAGCGCTACAAAGTGCTGAATAACCTGCTGCGCAGCGATGGCTGTACCAGTGTGATTGTCTTCGCCAACAGGCGTGATCAGGTGCGGCGCTTGCACGAACGCCTGCGCAATTCAGGAATTTCCGCCGGTATATTGTCCGGAGAAATCCCCCAAGCCAAGCGGACCCGTACGCTGGAGCAGTTCAAACAGGGCGAAATCAAAGTATTGGTGGCCACCGACGTGGCCGGGCGCGGCATTCATGTCGAGGGTGTGAGCCACGTGGTGAACTACAATCTCCCCGAGGATCCGGAGGATTATGTGCACCGTATCGGTCGCACGGGGCGCGCCGGAGCATCGGGCATCTCCATCAGCTTCGCCAGCGAAGACGATGCGTTTCTGCTGCCGGACCTGGAAGCGCTGCTGGGGTCGAAGCTGGAGTGCACGCATCCGCCCGACGAACTACTGGTTTAGTTCCTCACACCACAGCAGGGTGGCGCCTACTACGGCGGCGGGGACCACAAATAAGTTGACCAGCGGCACGCCGGTGCACAGGGCCACCAGTCCGCCGAAACCCATGCTGCTCAGCCGCCGGGAACGCACGGCGGCCTTGACCTGGGCAAAACTCATCTGGTGGTTGTCCATGGGGTAGTCCACGAATTGTATGCTCATCATCCAGGCGCCCAGTAAGAGCCATGCCACCGCGCCCACCCCCGGAATGAATGAGATCAACAGTACAAATAGCGCCATGGGTATGTAGTACAACACCTTCCTTATTTCCCGCAGCATACCTCTTGGCACGGCCAGCAGCGCTGCGCCTAATCCCTCAAGTGAGTCGACTCGCCGACCGGTAATCAGCTCCTCTGCCTTCTCCGCCAGTAAGGCATTGAAGGGCGAAGCGATAATCAGTGCGACTGTGGTGAACAGGTAGCCGGTAATAAGGCTCACCGTGATGCCGATGAGCGGCCACAAAATCCACTCGATAAAACTCAGCCAGGTCGGGATACGTGCCAGCATCGAGTCCATGAGATCGTTCATGTAGCTGAAGCCAATACCGATCAAGGAACCGAAGATCAACACATTGATCACTAGAGGTATCAGCACAAACGGGCGCAGCGAGGGATGAGTCAGCAGTCGGGCGCCGCGCGTCAGATAGCTGGCCCCGCGCGCGATACTACCGTTCATCCTGGGTATCTCCTGTACATTGGCCGCAGGCGGGGCACAGGCAGCGTTCGGATGCGGAGTCTGCTGCCCTGGCCATGGCATCAGCACTGATGGCGACACTCTGGCACCAGCAGCTGGCTGCCGCTTGTCCCGCTGCTAGCGCGCATTGGTTGTCGCTACCGCACAGCGGACACAGTGCCGCTTGCTTCGATTCGCTCATTTGTCTGCCATTTTTCGCCCTACCGAGCGCTATAATAGCGGACTGCGGGCGGGGTGGGTAATGATGAGCAGTGACAACGACAAGGTTTTCACGGAGGCAATGTCCGATGTGGTGCGCCTAAAGCGCGAGCCCAGGGTCGATCTTGCCCGCAACACACACTCTGATCGGGACTCCTCCGTGGAGCACCGACGGCGGGCCGCTGCACACATACTGGAACCGGACCGCAACCAGCTTACAGGCATGGGGATCGTGCCGCTGGATGCCTGGTTCGTGCTCGCGTTCAAGCGCCCCGGCGTGCAAAACGGCGTGTTTCGCAAACTCAAGCAAGGCCGTTATGAAGCCCAGTCTAGGCTGGATCTGCATCGCATGACGGTCGAAGTTGCCCGCCGGGAGATTTTCGATTTCATTGTTGAATCCCAGCAGCTGGGTCTGCGCAGCGTATTGGTGATTCACGGCAAAGGAGTGAGCAACGCGGAGAAAGAACGCAGCTCCATTCTTAAGGGCTGTGTTGACCATTGGCTGCGGGAATTGGAGATAGTGCAGGCATTTCACAGTGCCCAGCCGCAACACGGTGGCACTGGTGCGGCGTATGTACTGTTGCGCAAGAGCGAGGAAAAAAAGCGTGAGAATCGCGAGAAGTTCTCGAAGGGGCGAGTACCTTACGATTCCTAGCGGCGTAACCCCATCGGGTTGGTCACAGAAAGATCTGCCAGTTTGACTCTATGCGGATGTGTGCAGTCTAGCGGGTTGGATGTCGGGTGTGCAATTCGCCGGCTTCCCCGATACTCGCATTCGAAAAGACCTTCCCGAACGGAGCCGATGACCTTAATGATCGAAGATTATTTAGCACCCGGCCGGAGCCGATAGGATGGCAGAAGCGAGTCCGAATTCACTCGGACACTGACCGAATTTATCGATCCAGACTAGCCCGCCCCTGCAGCCCTCAAGATATCAGCGTATTCGACGCCATGGCGATGTGTAGAGATGATCTCCAACACGCTACGGCCATCCTTGCCCGTGACATTCACGTCCCGGCCATCCTCGCAGAAAAATGCGACAAAGAGTTCGAAATCATCGGCGCGCATGCTCTGGTAGGCTTTCAGTAGCATATGGAAGTCCTCCGCCGTGCCATCGTGCGATCTGACATTCAGGAAACTCTTCACATGATCCTCGGTCCATACCTCATCGAGAACTGTTTTCTTATCTTTGCGCATGGTGCTTCTTCCTCTATGCCAGCTTTTTTGCCAGCAACTCATTGACCATTTTCGGGTTCGCCTGGCCCTTGGATAACGACATCACCTGGCCAACAAAAAAGCCTGCCAATTTCTTGCGCTTGGCCTCGTCAGCGCTGCGGTATTGATCCACTTGTGCGGCATTGGTAGTGATGACCTGATCTACAATGATTTCCAGCGCGCCGCTGTCGCTGACCTGTTGTAAGTCGCGCGCCTCAATAATGGCATCGGCGCTGCCTTCACCCTGCCACATCGCCTCAAATACCTGCTTGGCGATTTTTCCCGAAATACTGTGGTCGAGAATACGACGGATCAGGTTCCCCAGGTCGGCGGCGGAAACCGGGCAGTTATCGATGCTGGTTTGATCGCGATTGAGCTGGCCTAACAGTTCCACTTGCACCCAGTTGGCGGCGATCTTGGCGTCTCCGCAGTCGGCGGCAACCGCCTCGAAGTAATCAGCCAGGGGACGACTGTCGGACAAGACATTGGCGTCGTAAGTGCTCAGGCCGTACTGCGCCAGAAAACGGTGACGTTTGTCTGCAGGTAACTCGGGCAGCGTGTTGCGGATCGCCTCGATATAGGCGTCATCTATCACCACTGGCAGCAAGTCCGGCTCGGGGAAGTAGCGATAGTCGTTGGCAACTTCTTTGCTGCGCATGGGGCGTGTTTCGTCCCGCTCGGCATCGTACAAACGGGTTTCCTGCACGACTTTGCCGCCGCTTTCCAGAATATCCGCCTGCCGTTCGATCTCGTGGCGAATGGCCTTCTCCACAAAACGGAAGGAGTTGACGTTCTTGATCTCCGCCCGGGTACCGAGCGTCTTGGCACCGACAGGGCGCAGGGAAATATTGACGTCGCAGCGCATTGACCCCTCGGCCATGTTGCCATCTGAAATGCCGAGATACATCACCAGGCTGTGCAGGGCCTTGAGATAGGCTACGGCTTCCGCAGCGTTGCGAATGTCGGGTTCCGACACGATTTCCAGTAGCGGCGTGCCCGCGCGGTTGAGGTCTATACCGGTTTGGCCATGGAAGTCCTCATGCAGCGATTTTCCCGCATCTTCTTCCAGATGCGCCCGGGTGATGCCGATGCTGCGGGTGTTGCCATCCTCCATGAGGATCTCGAAGCTGCCCTGCCCGACGATGGGTGCCTCGAACTGGCTGATCTGGTAACCCTTGGGCAGGTCCGGGTAAAAGTAGTTTTTGCGGTCGAACACCGAGCGCTTGCCGATCGTGGCGCCGATGCCCAGACCAAATTTTACTGCGAAACACACGGCCTGCTCATTGAGTACCGGCAGCATGCCCGGCATGGCCAGATCGACCGCGCTGGCCTGGGTGTTGGGCTCGGCGCCAAAAGTAGTGGGCGAACCGGAGAATATTTTGGATTTGGTGGCCAGTTGCAGGTGTACCTCCAGGCCGATGACACTTTCCCACTGCATCACTGGTGCCCTCCTTGCGCGAAGTCAGGCGTGCGCAGGTGCCAGTCTGTCGCCTGCTGGAAGCGATGGGCTACATTGAGCAGGCGCGCCTCATCAAAGTGGCGGCCAATCAACTGCAGTCCCACGGGTTTGTGGTCCACGAAGCCTGCGGGTACGGACATCCCCGGCAGGCCGGCGAGATTGACAGCGAGGGTGTACACGTCTTCCAGATACATGGCAATCGGGTCGTTGGACTTGGCGCCCAGCGCAAACGCGGGGCCCGGTGTGGTGGGGCCGGCAATGATATCCACCTGGTCAAAACAGTCCATGAAATCCTGTTTGATCAGGCGGCGGATCTGTTGGGCCTTCTTGTAATAGGCATCGTAATAGCCGGCCGACAAGGCATAAGTCCCCACCAGGATGCGCCGTTTGACCTCATCACCAAAGCCCTCCTGCCGGGTGCGAGTGTAAAGATCATGCAGATCGACGGGATTGGCGCAGCGATAGCCGTAGCGCACACCATCGAAGCGGGACAAATTGGTGGAGGCCTCCGCCGGGGCGATGATGTAGTAGGTGGGAATAGTCAGCGCGCTGTGTGGCAGTGACACTTCGACCAGCGTGGCACCCTGTGCTTCCAGCGCCTGCAGTGCATCCTTGATGCACTGGCCCGTCGCGGCATCCAGTCCCTCACTGAAGTATTCACGAGGCAGGCCGATACGCAGACCCGCCAGGCTGTTGCCGAGCGTGGCGCAATAGTCTACAGCGGCCATGGTCGATGACGTGGAATCCAATGGGTCATGTCCGGCCATGGCATTGAGCAGTAGAGCGCAGTCCTCGGCGCTGTGTGCCATGGGGCCCGCCTGATCCAGACTGGAGGCGAAAGCCACCATACCCAGCCGGGACACGCGGCCATAGGTAGGCTTCAGGCCGGTGATGCCGCAAAAGGCTGCGGGTTGGCGAATAGAGCCGCCGGTGTCGGTGCCCGTGGCAGCGGGTGCCAACAGGCCTGCCACTGCGGCGGCTGAGCCGCCGGACGAGCCGCCGGGCACCAGTTGCGTATTCCAGGGGTTGCGGGTCGGCCCGTAATAGCTGCTCTCGGTGGAGGAGCCCATGGCGAACTCGTCCATATTGGTCTTGCCCAGCAGCACCGCACCCGCCGCCTTGAAGCGCTGGATCACGGTGGCATCGTAGGGCGGCACGAAGTTGTCCAGCATGCGTGATCCGCAACTGGTGCGCATACTGTCGGTGCAAAAAATATCTTTGTGCGCGATGGGGATGCCAGTCAGTGGGGCGCCATCACCGGCCGCCAGGCGTTTATCGGCGGCGGCCGCAGCGGCCAGCGCGGTCGCTTCATCAACGCTGATAAAACTGTTGTACTGAGTATCGAGCGCGGCGATTCGGTCGAGGTACATGCGGGTCACCTCGACACTGGAAAACTGGCGTTCGCCTAGCCCTTTTACCAGCTGGGCGACAGATTTAGTGTGCATTACAGCAGTCCTGATGCGGCACGCGCCGCCTATTCGATAACCCTGGGAACCAGATAGAGGCCATTTTCGACCGCGGGGGCAATGGCCTGGAAGGCGTCGCGGCGGTTGCCCTGGGTCACTGCATCCGGGCGCAGGCGTTGGATGGCGTCCAAAGGATTGGCCATGGGCTCCACATTGCGAGTATCCACGGCCTGCAACCGGTCCACCATCTGCAAAATTTCAGTGATGCGCGCAGTGACCTGGCCAATTTCGTCGTCCGCTATGCGAATACGGGCCAGTTCCGCAATTTTTGCAATGTCGTCTTGCTCGATAGCCATGGTGATAAAATCGCAGAAAGCCACCCTCAGGGCGGCGGGGGCGTAAACTTATCACATTTGCGCCTTGCCCAAAATCCCTGCGGTTGGTACAGTTGCACAATTAAACTAACTCCCAATAAAACCCGCTCTGCGATGCTTTTTTCAGCGGCGAATGGCGGTCATTAGAGATGTACAACACGCTCTAACGCGGGGTTCCCCGTTGTCTTCACAGGGTAGAAAGAATTCATGTTCAAAAAGCTGCGCGGAGTGTTCTCCAGCGACCTCTCCATCGATCTTGGTACGGCCAATACGCTGATCTACGTGCGCGACAAGGGCATTGTGCTGAATGAGCCTTCTGTCGTTGCCATTCGCATCCACAACGGCCAGAAAACCATCGAGGCGGTCGGCACTGAAGCCAAGCGTATGCTGGGCCGTACGCCAGGAAATATCACCGCTATCCGGCCTCTGAAGGACGGCGTCATTGCCGACTTCCTGGTCACTGAGAAGATGTTGCAGCATTTCATCGCCAAGGTGCATGAGAGCAAGTTTATCCGTCCCAGCCCACGGGTGTTGGTGTGTGTTCCGTGTATGTCGACTCAGGTAGAGCGCCGCGCGATCCGCGAGTCGGCGCTCAGCGCTGGTGCGCGGGATGTTCGTTTGATCGAAGAGCCCATGGCGGCTGCGATAGGCGCGGGGCTCAGCGTGGACGAGGCTACCGGCTGTATGGTGGTGGATGTCGGTGGCGGTACCACCGAGGTCGCCATCATCTCCCTCAATGGCGTGGTCTACCGGGATTCCGTGCGCGTCGGCGGTGACCGCTTCGACGAGGCCATCGTCTCGCATGTGCGCCGTCGCTACGGCAGCCTGATTGGTGATGCAACGGCCGAGCGCATCAAGTTGGAAGTAGGGTGTGCCTTCGCAGGCAGTGAGTTGCGCGAGATAGATGTGCGCGGCCGCAATCTGGCAGAAGGTGTGCCGCGTAGTTTCACGTTGAACAGTGATGAGATACTGGAATCGCTGCAGGATCCGCTGGCGGCCATTGTGCAAGCCGTGAAATCCGCGCTGGAGCAGTCGCCGCCGGAACTGGCCGCCGACATTGCCGAAAGCGGCATTGTGCTGACCGGCGGTGGGGCACTGTTGCGCGACCTGGATCGTCTCATTTCCGAGGAGACCGGTCTGCCGGTTATCGTCGCGGATGATCCATTGACTTGCGTTGCTCGTGGCGGCGGCATAGCCATGGAAAGAATGGATCGGCGCACCATCGATTTGCTGTCTACCGAGTAACGCACTCTGGCCGAAGCTGTGCTGTGCGAGTTGCCGCGGAGCCTGTTCCATCATGTTTTCGGTAGGGTGCGTTCTGCGGCGCCAGGTGCCGAGCAGGGCAACTGAGGAGCCGACATCAAGCCATTATTTGTCAAGGAATCGTCTCTGCTGTTGCGGGCACTGCTCGCGCTTTTGGTAGTGGTCGGGCTGCTCACGGCGGACCTGCGTTACAATAACCTGCAAACCGGTCGAGCGGTGCTCGACACTCTCGCGGCCCCCATTTTTTGGGCGGCGAACCTGCCAACTCGTTTCCTCGGGTGGAGCCAGCCCCACCTTCAATCGCGAACCCAGCTGCTGGAAGACAACCAGCGCCTGCAACGGGAAAACCTGATACTGCAGGGGCGCTCGCAGCAGATGGCGTCACTGCAAGCCGAGAATGTGCGGCTGCGAGCCCTGCTAAATTCAAGTGCGTTGTTGCGCGACGACGTATTGGTAGCCGAACTGATCGGCGTGTCACCGGACCCTGAAAGACTGCAGCTGTTGTTGAACAAGGGCGAACGCGACGGCGTCTTTGTGGGACAACCCCTGATCGATGCCGACGGCCTCATGGGCCAGGTTGTGGAAGTCAGTAGCGACACCTCGCGGGCGCTGTTGATCACCGACGTAACGCATTCTGTGCCAGTGCAGGTCAATCGCAATGGGGTACGTGCCATAGCTGAAGGTACGGGCGCCCTGGGCTCACTGGAGATTCGCAATGTGTCCTCCAATACCGACATCCAGCCGGGCGACCTGTTGGTCACCTCCGGTCTGGGGGGGCGCTTTCCCGAAGGCTATCCGGTGGCGGTGGTGAAGGAGGTCGAGCGGGATACGGGCGAAGCCTTTGCCCGCGTGCTGGCCGTGCCCAGTGCAGCACTGGATCGCACTCGACATGTATTGCTGGTGTTCACCACCGATCAAAGCCAGGAACACTGACCCGTGGTGGATCGGGAGGGTCGCGGCTACAGTATTATCATCCTGACCTTTCTGGCGGCCTATGTACTGGCGGTCATACCGCTCCCCCCCTGGTTGCAGTGGGGGCGTCCCGAGTGGGTCGCGCTGACGCTGATTTACTGGTGTATTGCCCTGCCCCAACGGGTGGGCATAGCCACCGGGCTGGTACTGGGTTTGGGTCTCGATGTGCTGGAGGGCTCGCTACTGGGGCAAAATGCCTTCGCCCTGGTGGTGGTGGCGCTGCTCGCCCTGATCCTGTATCAACGCCTGCGAGTCTACAGCTTGTGGCAACAAGCGGGGGTGGTATTCATGCTGGTCGGTATCAGCCAGCTGATTGGCCAGTGGGTGCAGAATCTGGAAGGACCGAGTGCCCTGCCCAGGTTGTTCTTGTTGCCTGCGTTTTCCAGTGCCCTGTTGTGGCCGGTTGTCTTACATACCCTGCGCGGCCTGCGCCGCCATTACCGGGTGAGCTGAGATGCATGACACCCGCTTGATCCTGGCCTCGGCGTCACCGCGTCGCAGGGAGTTACTCGATCAGCTGGGGGTAAGCTATACCTGCGACCCGGCCCATATCGACGAAGTACAACTCGTAGGTGAACCGCCGTCAGACTATGTACAACGTATGGCGCAGGAGAAGGCGCGAGCCGTTGTCGCGCGTTACCCGTCGCTTGCGTATGCGGTGCTGGCAGCCGATACCACGGTGGTGATTGACGCTACCGTCGTGGGCAAACCGCGTGATCGCGCTGACGCGCTCGCTATACTGGCGCGCCTCAGTGGACGCAGGCATGTGGTACTGACGGCGGTATGCCTCCACAGTGCCGGGGGCATGCACTGTGAACTAGTCGCCACAGAGGTGGAGTTCATCGCCTTGAGCGATGACATCTGTGCTGCGTACCTGGCCACCGGTGAGCCCTGGGACAAGGCCGGTGCGTATGGGATTCAGGGTCTGGGTGGTGCCTTCGTGCGCTCGCTCCACGGCAGCTACAGTAACGTGGTCGGTCTACCCCTGTGTGAAACCTGGCAGCTACTGCGTGCCAATGGTATCGCCACCGCGCTGACCCCGGTGGCGTCGGCTTGAACCGCGAGGAAGGCCGGTGAGTGAGGAAGTCCTGGTCAACATCACGCCGATGGAAACACGGGTGGCCCTGCTGGAAAACGGTGCCACTCAGGATATTCACATTGAACGTTCGGTCAACCGCGGCATCGTCGGCAATATATACGCGGGGAAGGTGGTGCGAGTGTTACCGGGGATGCAGGCGGCCTTTGTCGATATAGGAGTGGAGCGCAACGGCTTCATCCACGTGTCGGAAATGGTTGCCCTGGACAGCCGCGGCCGGAGCAACAAGCGCCCGGCCGCTGACCACATCGCTGATCACCTGCACGAAGGCAAGAAGATCATAGTGCAGGTGACCAGGGACCCACTGGGTGCCAAGGGTGCACAGTTGACCACCCGGTTATCAGTGTCAACGCGCTACCTGGTGCTGCTACCGCACGCAGATCACATGGGTGTCTCACAATCGATAGCTGACTCCCGTGAACGGGCGCGTCTACAGCAGGTTCTGGTACAGGCACTTGCCGACGAAGCGGTGCACGATGCCGGTGGCGTTATCGTGCGCTCCGCTGCAGAGGGCGTTGGGCCTGAGGAGCTGGTGGCAGATTTGCGCTATCTCAAGCGCCTGTGGGCAGACGTATCACGACGCGCCAAGGCTGCTACTAAAGCTGTATTGCTGTATGCAGACCTCCCGCTGCATCTGCGCGTGGTGCGCGATCTGGTGCAGCCGTCGGTGCAACGTATTGTCATTGATAACCAGGAGTGCTTTGCACAACTGCAGGTGTTTTGCCGCGAGTATGCGCCGCTGCTAAGCGGATTGCTGGAGTATCACGACGGGGCGCGCCCGCTGTTCGATATGTATGGCGTAGAGGATGAAATCCAGCGGGCATTGCAGCGCAGGGTGGACCTCAAGTCAGGTGGCTATCTGGTCATCGATCAGACTGAGGCCATGACGACTATCGATGTCAACACCGGCTCATTCGTGGGTAAGCGCGATCAAGCCGCGACCCTACTCATGACCAACCTGGAGGCCGCTGCGGCCCTGGCCCGACAAGTACGTCTGCGCAATCTTGGCGGGATAATTGTCGCGGATTTTATCGACATGGAAGATGTCGAGCACCGCCGGCAGGTGCACCAGGCGCTGGAAAAGTGCACGCAGCGCGATCCTGCGCGTACCCGAATTACCGGAGTCTCGGCACTGGGTTTAGTGGAGATGACACGCAAGCGCACCCGGGAGAGCCTGGAGCGTATGTTGTGCGAGGGTTGTCACGTATGCCAGGGTCGTGGTGTGTTGAAATCGGCAGAGACCGTCAGTTACGAGATATTTCGTGACATCCTGCGGCGCGCCAGCGCCCACGACAATGCTACGCTGATCGTGCTCGCCGCGCCTGCCGTGGTCGATCGTCTGCTGGCTGAAGACGCAGCGCACCTTGCCGATTTAGAGAAATTTATCGGCAAGACGATTAGCGTGCGAGTGGAACCTGGCTACAGCCAAGAGCACTTTAACGTCATGCTGCTTTAGACTAGCGCTACGTTACCGCTGCTCGGCCCCGTTCAGTCCGCAGCGCCGCAGGCTTCCTGTAACTCCTTGAGATAGCGAAACAGCTTGCGACTGGCCGTCGGTGGTTTTTGGCGTTGCAGTTCCCGCTGATGCTGTAACACCAGTTGCCGCATCTGCTGCCGGTCCGCTGCGGGAAAGCGCGTCATCGCCAGTTCCACCCCGCCCGGTCCCGCAGCCAGGATATCCTCGCGCAATTGCTCCAGATCGTGGAATGCCACTGCGCTTTGTTGCCTTGCTTTGTGCAGGGTCAACAGTGCCTGCTCAATCGGGGCGGGATCGACATTGCGCATAAGTTTGCCGATGAATTGCAGGTGGCGTTTGCGGGCGCTGTTGCTGTGCATCTGTCGGCACTCGCGGATGGCGGTGAGGAGCGGTTCATCATCAATGGGAATTTTGGCCAGCTGCTTGTCGTTCAAGGCCACTAGAGCCTCTCCCGTGGCTTGCAAGCCGAGCATGTGTCGTTTCCGCGCGCTTTTGCTGGGGGGCTCTTCCGCCCCCGGAGCCTCGTACTCTGGATGCTCAGGCATAAAATAGTGTCGCCAGTCCGAGAAAAGAGACAAAGCCCACCACATCGGTCACGGTGGTGAGCACCACACCCCCGGCCAGCGCCGGATCAATATTGACCCGTGTCATTAATAGTGGCAGCACTGCGCCCATCAGCGCGGCCGTCACCAGGTTGATGACCATGGCTGCGGCGATAATCACGCCGATACTCCAATCGTCAAACCACAGCGACGCGGCAACGGCGACCACGGCGGCCCACAGGACGCCGTTCATGACTCCGATCATCAACTCCCGGTTGATCAGCCAGGCCTGGTTGTTTCTAACCACCTGTCCCATGGCGATACCGCGCACCACCAGCGTCAGTGTTTGCGTGCCGGCGACACCACCCATGGAGGCTACGATGGGCATGAGTACCGCCAGAGCAACGACCTTCTCTATCGTATCCTGGAAGAGGTTGATGACGGAGGCCGCGATGAACGCAGTGATGAGATTAATGCCCAGCCAGATAGCGCGGCGCGGCGCGGCACGCGTGAAGGGGGCGAAGGTGTCTGCATCCTCGTCCAGGCCCGCCATGGACATCAGTGAGCGACTGGCATCTTCGCGAATAACATCCACCACGTCGTCAATGGTGATACGCCCCAACAGTTTTCCATTAGCGTCAACCACGGGTGCCGACACCCAGTCGTTGCGCTCGAACAGGCGCGCCACCTCGGTGTCAGGTGTATTGACCAGGATAGGTTCTACATCGGTGACCATCATCTCCCGCACGGACGCATTGGGATCCGACACCAGCAAGGTACGCAGGGGCAGCAGCCCGATGTATTGATCGGAACGGTTGACGACGATCAGGTTGTCCGTCATCTCCGGAATTTCGTCGTGGCGTCGCAGGTAGCGCAGCACGACATCCAGCGTTAATCTGGCCCGGATGGTAATGGTGTCAGTGTTCATCAGGCCGCCAGCGACATCATCCGGGTAATGCATCACCCGTTCAAGGCGCGCCCGGTCCTGATGGTCCATCGCGGTGAGAACTTCTTGTGTGACGTGATCTGGCAGTTGTTGCAGGATGTCGGCGATATCGTCGTCTTCCAGTCCTTCGGTCAGCAGCGCTACTTCCTTGGCGTTCATCTCACCAAGGAACTGTGCCTGCAGATCGTCGCCCAGTTCACCCAGGACTTCGCCCTCGCGGTCTACCTCCACCATTTGCCACAGGATGTGCCTGAACTTGGGTGGTGAGGATTCGAGCAGGTGGGCGACGTCGGCAGGCGACAGTCCATTGAGCATGCGGCGCACGTCGACAAAGGTGCCGCTGTCCAAGGCTGTGGATAGTCGGTCGAGAGTTCGTTGGGATGCCACTTGATTTTGAACCATTGTATCTCCCGGATAAAACCCTCGGGCCAGATCCACTGCCTGTCGGATTATCCGGAAAATTTGCGTGCGCAACAACGTGATTAGTTACAGATTCGCGGCCTACTCTGGCTCGTCGAAGCGATTTTCAAGGAGGGTTTGCAACGCAGCTAGCGCCTCCTGCTCATCGCGGCCCTCTATTTCAAAATCCAGCACCGTACCCTTGCCGGCGGCCAGCATCATGACCGACATGATACTTTTACCGTCCACCAGTTGGCCGTCTTTGCCTGTATGTATGCGACTGGAAAATGACGCAGTACAGGCCACAAACTTTGCTGCTGCTCGCGCATGCAAACCGAGTTTGTTGATGATGGTTAGCTGAGTCTGAATCACATGCTGGCCTGTCTACAATAGTTCCCTGTGTCGCACATGGATAGTTGGATACTGCTCCTGGTAATGCTGGAACAGTCGGTTGGCCAAATATACTGACCGATGTTGGCCTCCGGTACAACCCAGCGCAATATTCATGTAGCTACGGTTGCCTTCCCGGTAGCGCGGCAGCCAGCTATCGAGATAGCGGCAAATATCGCGATACAACTCTGTCGTCATGGGTTGGTTTTCAAGGAAGTCTCGCACGTCGGCATCAAGCCCGCTCTTTAGCCGCAACTCTTTGACCCAATGCGGGTTGGGCAACATCCTGACGTCGAACACGAGGTCTGCATCGGCGGGCACTCCGCGCTTGAAACCGAACGACTGCACCAGAATCGACATACTTCCGGTACTGGTTCCCAGCAAGCGCTGCTTGATAGCATCACGCAATTCATAGACGGTCATCTGGCTGGTGTCCAGCACCAGGGACGCGCTACTGGAAATGGGCTCCAGTAATTCGCGTTCCTTGCCGATGGCCTCTGCCAGCGGGATGGACTCCGTACTCAAGGGATGGCGGCGTCGTGTTTCACCGAAGCGTTGCAGCAGGGTTATCTCCTGCGCGTCGAGGAACAGGACCTGGGTCTCAACGAATGCCGGTAGTGAATCGAGTATGGCCTGGAAGTTTTCCAAATCCTTCCAGGCATTGCGGGCGTCTATACAAACGGCGGTGCCCTGAAAATGACGAAACTCGTCACCAGCGGTTTTCTCCATCAGTGCGGGCAACAGTGACACGGGGAGATTGTCAATGCAGTAAAACCCCTCGTCCTCCAACTGATGCAGGGCGGTACTCTTGCCGGAGCCGGAGCGTCCGCTGATGATAACTAATCTCACAGGCAGTGCGGGCATGGCGGTCTTTTCAGTGCCCCCTGCCTTTTTCTTTGTGTTTGATTATCTGGCGGTCCAGTTTGTCGGCGAGTGCGTCTATGGCAGCGTACATATTATCCGCTTCCGCGTGGGCAAACAGGTCTCCGCCTGCGATATGAATAGTGGCATCGGCGCTCTGTACCATTTTCTCTACGGTGAGGGTGACATGAATAGTCGTGATCTGGTCGAAATGGCGTTGTAGGCGCTCTAGTTTATCTTCAACGTATTCCTTCAAAGGGGTGGTGATTTCAAGGTGGTGACCAGTGATCGTAAGTTGCATAGATAGCTCCGTTTTACAGGTTGAGATGGCTAACGCCTGACACCGGCTCGGCCGGATACTGATACTTTGATTCTAGACCAACCGTTTGCGCTCGTTGGACGGCGGTATAAAGAGGGTCTCCCGATATTTGGCGATGGTGCGCCTGGCGACTTCAATGCCCTGATCTTTCATTACCTGAGCAATCTTGTTGTCACTCAGTGGCTTGCGCGGGTTCTCCGCTGCAACCAGCTTTTTAATCAGGGCCCGGATGGCTGTCGACGAGCACTCCCCGCCTGCGGTCGTCGCCACATGGCTGGAGAAAAAATATTTAAGCTCAAAAATACCACGTGGGGTGTGCATATACTTGTTAGTGGTGGCCCGGGAGATGGTGGACTCATGCATCTCGACCGCCTCGGCAATATCGTGCAGCACCAGAGGCTTCATGGCCTCGGCACCATATTCAAGAAAGTTTCGCTGGTGTTCGACGATTCTGCTGGCAACCTTCATCAGGGTTTCATTGCGGCTGTGCAGGCTCTTCAGGAACCAGCGTGCCTCCTGCAGATTGTCGCGCAAGTACGTATTGTCAGCACTGTTGTCAGCCCTCTTGATCAAACTCGCATAATCGCTGTTGATACGCAGCTTGGGGGCGATATCCGGATTGAGCTCCACCAACCAGCGACCATTCTTTTTGCTCACGAAGACATCGGGCACGATGTACTCGATCTCCTCGGGCACGGCAGTATGCCCTGGGTTGGGATCCAGCGATTGAATCAGGCCGAGCACTTCTTTGAGCTCGTGCTCCTGTAGTCGGGTGCGCCGCAGAATCTGGTCGTAATCACTGCTGGCCAGTTGGTTCATGTAGCGGCTGATAATCAGTTTGGCCTGATCGAGCCAGAGCGTGGCGGGAGGCAATTGGTCCAGCTGTACCTGCAGGCATTCCTGCAGGTCGCGCGCGCAAACCCCCGGAGGCTCGAACTGCTGCAAACGGTGCAGAACGGCAACGACCTCATCAAGGTCAATGTCGAGGTCAGGTATCAAGGACTCATGAATATCCTCCAGGCTCGTCATGAGGCGCCCATTGGAATCGGTGGCGTCAATAATGGACAGGGCGATCAGGCGGTCGGTGTCGGACAGTCGCGTCAGGCCCAGTTGCCACAGCAGGCGCTCACGCAGTGATTCACTGGCCGAATTACGCGATGCGATATCGCCATCGAAGAACTCATCACCCTGCGGCGCGGGCGCTGACGCTGACGGCAAAAGATCTTCCCACTGTATGTCGACCGGGAGATCGTCGGGCATGGTTGACGGTTCATTGGACTCACTGGAAGCCCACTCGGAACCATCATCGAGACTTCCAGAGGCGGTTTGCTCCAGATTCTGCATCGAACCGGCACTGCCCACGGCGTCCAGCTCGTCCGATCGATCATCCCCGGGTTCAAACGTATCGTCTTCCGACAGCTCTAACAGCGGATTACTGTCCAGGGCCTGCTGAATCTCTTGTTGGAGGTCCAGGGTGGACAACTGCAACAGGCGGATAGCCTGCTGCAGCTGCGGTGTCATCGTCAGCTGCTGGCCCAGTTTGAGCTGGAGTGATTGCTTCATTAGACAGCCGGAATAATCATGTAGCGTGCGCCCGCAGCGATCCTTTTGATCGGGGTGTTAATCTCCAGTGTAGTCCTCGCCAAGTCAGCATGGCAACTGCTTGGCGTGAAAGTTGCTTGTTATTTCAAAAAACTGAAAAAAGTCGTGGATAACGGGAGGATCGAGTGGCCGCTCGCCGGATGATCAGGCACAGGCGGCTGCCGGGAGTAGTGCGATACCGCGCGGTGGTCGCACCTGGTCGCAGCTGATCGCACCTACATGCGAAATTGTTCACCGAGGTAAACCTGGCGCACATGTGCATTGTTGAGCACGGCTTCGGTCGTCCCGGAGGCAATGATGCGTCCCTCGCCGACAATGTAGGCTTTTTCACAGATATCCAGCGTGTCGCGCACGTTGTGGTCAGTGATGAGAACGCCGATGCCTCGATCGCGCAGGTGCGTAATGATCTGCTTGATGTCGGTGACCGAAATGGGATCTACGCCCGCGAAGGGTTCGTCCAGCATCATAAAATCGGGCTCAGTGGCCAGAGCGCGAGCGATTTCAATACGCCGCCGTTCACCGCCGGAAAGGGATTGGCCTAGACTTTCACGCAGGTGCTGGACATGAAACTCCTCCAGCAGTTCATCGCGCCTGGCCAGGCGCTGCTTTTTATTGAGATCGGAGCGGGTTTGCAGTATGGCCAGAATGTTGTCGCCGACGGTGAGTTTGCGAAATATCGAGGCTTCTTGTGGCAAGTAGCCAATGCCGCGACGTGCTCGTGCATGCATGGTGAGCGCGGTAATGTCCTCACCGTTGACAGTGATGCTGCCGCGATCAGCCGCGATGATGCCGATGATCATGTAAAAGCAGGTGGTTTTGCCGGCACCGTTTGGTCCTAGCAGGCCGACGATCTGGCCGCTATCGAGGGCCAGTGACACGTCATGAATGACCTCCCTGCCGCGATAGGTCTTGGCCAGATTATTCGCTCTTAGTTGCGCCACTGTCGTCCTCTTTTTGTTGCACGGTGGGCGGAATCACTACCTCAACCTTGGCGCCTGGCTGGGTTTGGTCAGCTTCCGCCGTGATCACTTGCTTGGCAATAAAGTACTCGATGGCATCTCCGGCCACGACGCCGCCGTCCTGTTCGATACGGGCATTCGTTTGCAGCTGTACCCGCTCCTCGATACGGAAGTATTTGATGACGTCGGCGTGGGCGTTGACAATACCCTTATGCAACTCGGGTTGTTGGCGCATTTTAGCCGGATGCCCCTCGGCGACGATCTCGTCGGCATCCTCGGAGGTGTGAAAAATGGTGAGTTTGTCAGCTTCCAGTTCCATACTGCCTTGCACCAATTGCACATTACCGCTGTAGATTGTGACCCCCCTTTTTTCGTCGCGCAGCGCCTTGTCCGCAGTAATGCGGATGGGCTGGTCACGGTCATCGGGCAGGGCCTGCGTTAAAGCGGCACGAATGCTCAGCAGCAGCACCAGCATTCTGACGCAGGATTTCATCAGTCTGGCGTACTGGTCAGGTCCGTAGCTGGACATAGATCCACTCCACAATGGGTGTCGGCAAGGATTGATTGAACTGATGCAGCATCAGGCGAAGCCTGCAACCAGTGCTGACCATGCACCTTTAGCGGTCAGGATGAACTCACAGGCTTCGCGCACCGCGCCACAGCCGCCATTGTAACGACTGCGCCACTGCGCCGCTTCGTGCACTGTGGCACTGGCATCCGCTACGGTCATGCCCAGACCCGCCGCTACAATAGCGCCGAGGTCCGGCAGGTCGTCTCCCATGTAGGCGCACTCCTGTAGTTCGATGCCGTGGCGCTGGCATAACTCAAGTAGCGCCTGGCATTTGTCTTCGCGCCCTTGCACCACGTCCTCAATGCCCAGTTCGCGCGCGCGACGGGCGACGATCTCTGATTGGCGCCCGGTAATAATAGCCACTTTGACGCCCGCTTTCTGCAACAGCTTGATACCGAGACCATCTTTGATATTGAAGGTTTTCAATTCATCGCCGCTGTTGCCGTAATAGATCAGGCCGTCAGTCAGCACACCGTCCACATCGAGGACCAATAGACGAACGACTGCGGCGCAATTCTCAGTTGGGGTCATGGCACGACAATCCCGTTTCAGGCGATGCCTGCATGCAGCAGGTCTTTCAGGTGAAGGACACCGGCTAGTACGTCATTGTCATCGAGTACCACCAGCGAACTGATTTCGTTTTCTTCCATGATGCGCAAGGCTGCAGCCGCCAGCATGTCGGGGTCTATCGTCTTGGCGCCAGTACTCATCAACTTTCCTATCGAAATCTCATTGATGTCGATACGCGCGTCCAAGGCCCGACGTAAATCACCGTCGGTGAATACTCCGGCCAGTTTACCCGCTTTGTCGACCACGGTCGTCATCCCCATTCCTTTATTACTAATTTCCAGCAGCGCTGCAGACAGCTTGATGTGCTCGGTCACCCTGGGAATGTCGTTGCCGGATTTCATCACATCCTGCACTTTGAGCAACAGTTGTCTGCCCAGCGTGCCACCCGGGTGCGAGAACGCAAAATCAGCTGCAGTGAATCCGCGCGCCTCCAGCAAGGCAATGGCCAGTGCGTCCCCCATCACCAGCGCTGTGGTGGTGCTGGAGGTGGGTGCCAGATCCAGAGGGCAGGCTTCGGTTTCCACGCCTGTATCGAGGTGTACGTCAGAGGACTGACCCAGCGGCGAGTCGGCGTTGCCGGTCATGCTCACCAGCGGAATCCCCAGTCGTTTCAGCAGGGGCAACAGTGTCAGGATTTCCGGTACAGCACCGCTGTTGGACAGGGCGATAACGGCGTCCTCCGCAGTGATCATCCCCATGTCCCCGTGACTGGCTTCGCCCGGGTGGACGAAAAAAGCCGGCGATCCGGTGCTGGCAAGGGTGGCGGCTATCTTGCGGGCGATATGGCCTGATTTGCCCATGCCGGTGACAATGATCCGGCCCCGAACCCGCAGCAGCAGTGCGCACGCGTTATTGAAATCAACTCCGATGCGTTCCTCCAGGGCCGCGACGGCGGCGGCTTCCATGCGGATGGTGCGCTGCGCCGAGGCGGTGTAACTGATGGCGCCCTGCTCCGGCATAAAAGGTTCCTTGGCCTACGCGATTGAATAGAGCGAGTAATAATACAGCGCATGGTAAGACACGAACAGTGTCCCCCCGGTTGCGTGTTCCGCAGTTACGCCCCGGAGAGGCCTGATAGCGTCGTGGAGAGCGGTCGCTATCCGCCTGCATTTCTCTTAGAATACGGCCCTTCGAGAGCGATCGGAGTGCGGGCGGACGCGCCCTGTTAATCTTCCGACATTATTCGCACTATTGGGCGCAATATGCGGGCCGCATTGAGTATTCTGGGAGGTTCATATGGACGCAGCCACAGTCAAGACACTGTTACAAAATTTCATGCAGGAGTGTGAATTTCACGTTCAGGGCGAGGGCAGTCACTATGACATTGCGGCGATTGGCACCGTATTCGAGGGCCTAAGACCGGTAAAAAAGCAGCAGCTGGTCTATGCCGCCTTGAGCGACCACATTGCCGACGGCAGCATCCACGCCGTCAATATTCGCACCTTTACACCGGCGGAGTGGCAGGCGCGAGCGTCGGCCTGAGGATTGCGGTGTGACCGCAGATCAGATTTTTTTGAGAAAATACGATGTCTGCCGCGACTGACCGCAGGCCCCGATAGCGCACTGCGGTAGTCACTATGAATGAAAAACTGACCATAGCCCTTACCAAGGGGCGCATCCTGCAGGAAACGCTGCCACTGCTGGCTCGTGCCGGCATTGAGTCGCAGGAAGATATGAGTACCAGCCGTAAGCTGGTGTTTGCAACCAATCGTCCGGAAGTTCAGCTGGTGGTGCTACGCGGCATTGACGTCCCCACCTATGTGCGCTTCGGCGCGGCGGATATGGGCGTGGTTGGCAAAGATATCCTGATGGAACAGGGGGCCGAGGGCTTGTACGAACCGCTGGACCTGGGCATTGCCCGCTGCCGTCTGATGACTGCAGGAAAGGTGGGCTGGCAGAGCAGCGGCGCCCGCATCAGGGTGGCGACCAAGTTCGTCAATATTACCCGGCAGTATTTTGCCCGCCAGGGCGTGCAGGCGGACCTGATCAAGCTTTACGGTGCACTGGAGCTTGCGCCGATCATGAATCTCGCCGACCTGATTGTCGATATTGTCGACACTGGCAACACCCTGCGCGCCAACGGGATGGAGCCGCTGCAAGAAATCGCGGCCATCAGTTCTCGCCTCGTGGTGAATAAAGCCGCCTTGCGCTCCCGGTACACTGCCATCAAGCAGATTGTTGACGACCTGACAGCCGTGGTGAGGGAGGCCGCAGATGCGACGACTTGATACCACCAACGAAGACTTCGACAGATCACTGGCCCAGCTAACAGCCTGGGAGGGGGAGTCGGATTCAGCCGTGAGCAAAACGGTAGCGGCGATCATTGCTGATATTGGGGCGCGCGGTGATGAGGCCCTGTTGGAATATACCGCGCGTTTTGATCGGCTGGAAGCGAGCTCGGTAGCGCAGTTGGAAGTGTCCCGGGAGCGGCAAGTCGCGGCTCTTAACAGGATCGATCCCGTGCAGCGCGATGCGCTGGAATACGCAGCGCAGCGGGTGCGCAGCTTTCACCAGCACCAGTTACAGCAGAGTTGGCAGTATCTTGACGACGCGGGCAACCTGTTGGGACAGCAAGTAACACCTCTGGAACGGGTGGGAATTTATGTACCCGGAGGCAAAGCCAGTTATCCCTCTTCGGTCTTGATGAACGCCCTGCCCGCCAAAGTGGCCGGTGTGGATGAAGTTATTATGGTCGTCCCGGCGCCGGATGGAGAAATCAGTGACCTGGTGCTCGCGGCGGCCTGCATTGCCGGCGTGGATCGGCTCTTTACCATCGGTGGCGCCCAGGCTATTGCGGCACTGGCCAGCGGCACCGCCACCGTGCCCGCAGTGGACAAGATTGTCGGCCCCGGCAATATCTATGTGGCGGCTGCCAAGCGCCAGGTGTTCGGGCGCGTGGGAATCGATATGGTGGCTGGTCCGTCGGAAATTCTGGTCATTTGTGACGCAGGGACTGATCCCGACTGGGTTGCACTGGATTTATTCTCGCAGGCAGAGCATGACGAGAATGCCCAGTCAATCTTGTTATGCCCCGACGCGCGCTACCTCGACGCCGTGCAGGCCAGTATCGAGCGCCTGCTGCCGACTATGGAGAGAGCGGAAATTATTCGCATCTCTCTTGCCACGCGTGGTGCCATGATAGTCACCCGCGATCTCGTTGAAGCTGTCACAGTGAGTAATCGGCTGGCGCCGGAACATCTCGAGTTGTCTGTGGCTGATCCCGCAAGCCTGCTGCCACTGGTGAGGCATGCCGGGGCTATTTTTATGGGCCCATTTACCTCCGAGGCACTGGGTGACTACTGCGCGGGTCCCAACCATGTGTTGCCCACGTCGCGCAGTGCACGTTTTTCCTCACCTTTGGGGGTGTACGATTTTCAGAAACGCAGCTCCATTATCATGTGCAGCGAGCACGGCATGCAGGAGTTGGGTGCAGTGGCATCGGTATTGGCCAGAGGTGAGTCGTTAACGGCTCACGCGCGCAGTGCCGAGATACGCCTGGCAGCGAAGCCGTCGCTCTAACGACCCCCCTCCGGGCCGGCCGAATGATTCAACGCACCTACCACGGCAGTCAATTCAACGCTCTGTCGGTTGCGCTGCAATGAGATAGCCACGTTATCACCGGGCTTGAGCATGGCAATCCGGTGCATCGTCAGCCTGCCATCCTGCACTGCCTCGCCATCTATGTCGGTGATGATATCCCCTACCTGCACCCCGGCTTTTTGTGCCGGGCTATCCAGCGCAACCTCGACCACAGCCAGTGTCTGATACTTACCACCCATCGTTGTGGTCGCACCGATCGGTTCCACACTCACCCCCAGCCAGCCACGGATGACCTCGCCGAAATCGATCAAATCCTGCATCACATATACGGCGAGATTTACCGGTATGGCGAGGCTGATACCGATGCCGGTGTTGGCGCTTTGGGGCTGGTCGCTGGCCGTATAGATCAGGGTATTGATGCCCAGTAGATGACCGCTGGTATCAATTAAGGCGCCGCCCGAGTTGCCCAGGTGAATGATAGCGTCGGTCTGGATGTAGTCCTCATAGGTGTTCAATTGCAGGCCAAAGCGCCCCAGGGCTGAAACGATGCCCTGAGTTACTGAGTGGCCGAAGCCCAGGGGATTGCCAATTGCCAGTACAACGTCACCGACTCTGGCCACGTCGGAATCTCCCAGCACTATGGGCTGCAGGTCGGGCAACTGCACCTGCAACACCGCAAGATCGGTGGCTGCATCGGTACCGATCACCATGGCATTGGCCGAACGCCCGTCATACAGCATTACCTGAATGGCGTCTGCCCCTGCAATGACATGGTTATTGGTCAGTATGTGGCCTTGTTTAGTCATGATAACGCCGGACCCAAGCGAGCGCTCAATGCGCTGACGTTGAGCGCGCGGTTGCGCGACGCGACCGAAATGGGAATTATCCTGCTGTGGATTACGTCCCTGCGCCACCAGTTTGGCGGTATAGATGTTGACCACAGAAGGGGTGGCCTCGCGCACCGCGGTGGCATAACTGACAGGTCCCTGCTGCGATCCTCGTGCAGGCTGACCCAGCGGCAGCACCCAGCGGTCGAGAATCAGCAGGGCGGCCAGCAGTCCTGCTATGGCTGGCCAGATGATAAATGTCAGGTTCTTTTTCATGCGCTGCCGTGTGTGTTGTTGGCAGTCGCATTGTATATGATGCTTGCCTACGCGCGCCAAGGTGGCAGCGCAGCTCCCGCAAATCAAAGGTCATTAGCCCATGAGCGTAGCCCTTACTGAACTCAGCCGATATCTGGATCAATGCTTGCGACCTGACCAGTTTCAGGATTACTGCCCCAATGGCTTGCAGGTGGAAGGTCGCCCTCGGGTCGCGCGCCTGGCCACGGGCGTTACCGCCTGTCAGCGTTTGTTGGATGAAGCGATAGAGTGGGGGGCGGATGCCGTGCTGGTGCATCACGGCTATTTCTGGCGCGGTGAGGCGCCGCAGGTCGTGGGAATGAAGCGGCGACGATTGGCTGCACTGCTGGCCAGCGAGGTCAGCCTGCTGGCTTATCACCTGCCGCTTGACGCGCACCCTGTGTTTGGAAACAACGTCTGTCTGGGTCGTTTGATGGGCTTTGACGCCGAGATTCAGGAGCCCCTGCACCCCGACACAGGAAATGGCCTGGGTAATATAGTCAGTCTCCCTGTGGCTATTCCCGCCGCAGAAATGGTCGCCAGACTGGAGGCCATAACGGGACGCAGTCCTTTACATGTGGGTGATCCGAAGGCTTTGGTCCATCGCATCGCATGGTGCACCGGCGCCGCCCAGGACTACATCGATGCGGCGGTGGCGGCGGGCGCTGACCTGTTTGTGAGTGGCGAGGCTTCCGAGCGAACCGTGCACACGGCCAGGGAGGAAGGTATTCATTTTATCGCAGCGGGCCATCACGCCACAGAGTGCTATGGGGTGCAGGCCCTGGGCGAACATTTGGCCGGACAGTTTGCTCTGGAACACCGATTTATAGACATCGATAATCCCGTATAGAGTGGCTGACCAGTCCGCCTCACTCCATTTTTGTCGTGGCCACTAACAGTGAATCGCGCTCCAGGCCAAACTCCTCATTGAGCATGCCCTTTTCGTCGGGCGAGTGTTTCGGGGCGTAGTCCAGCGGGGGCCGGGGGGTGATCAGGTCAGCAGGAATTTCAGCAGGGTCACGGTCGTTTCTCAGGCGCTCCATGGAGATCGGGCCCTTACCTTGGCATAGGGTTGCGGCACCATGGGCCAAATGGTTGTGGACCTCGCGGTAGCTCTCGGTAAGACTGTTGAGAAGAGTCGCAGTCTCCGTAAAGTGTTCGACCACTTCGTCCTCATAGGCCTTTTTGTCCTGCTGAACCTGCGCCAGTTTGTCTGCCAGCTCCCGACATTTTTGTGTTGCTGCCGAGGTATTGCGGCCAGTTGTCCAGCCCAATAAAAAGCCCAGAAAGACCGCGGCGACGCCAATGACCAGCAAGATTCCCGAACTGTATTCAGGTAATTCCACGGATGATTCCTCACACCATTAAAAAGAGAGGAAAGTATACCTCTTAAGTACCAACGGCAGTAGCGCTGGGCGCTCGCGGTTAGTGGAGCTTCGCAGCGTTGCCAAGGACGGACGCTGTGGTTAAAGTGTCCCGCTTGCAAGCTACGCGGAATCGAGCAACCCCAGACATGATGACACCCTGGCAACGCTATCAAGCGGACCTGCAGCGTGAGGGTTTTTCCCACGATGCTTCGCAGGAGCAGGCGGTGCTTTTACTGCAAGATCTCTACGAGCGTCTGGTGGCAGAATCCGCTGAATATGATGGTGGTTTGAAAGTTTGGCTGCGCAAACTCCGCGGGGTGGAGCGTGAACCGTTGGTCGGACTCTACCTTTGGGGAGGCGTGGGTCGGGGCAAAACGTATCTGGTGGATACCTTCTTTGAATGTTTGCCCTTCAGTTGCAAATTACGTGTACATTTCCACCGTTTTATGCAGCGGGTTCATTCAGAGCTGTCCTCTCTTGAGGGCGAAAAAAATCCATTAGAGCTGGTTGCGGACCGCCTTTCCCGGCAGGCCCGTGTGTTGTGCTTCGATGAATTTTTTGTTGCGGATATTGGCGATGCCATGATTCTGGGGGGCTTGATGAAGGCCCTGTTCGCCCGCGGGGTGACACTGGTGGCGACCTCCAATATTGAACCGGGCAGGCTGTATGAGAACGGTCTGCAGCGGCAGCGATTTCTTCCCGTAATTGCCCTGCTGCAAAAATACACCAGGGTCGTGAATGTGGATGCCGGTATCGATTACCGATTGCGTACCCTGCAGCAGGCAGAGCTGTATCATTCACCGCTTGATGAGGGGGCTGACCGGAGTCTACAGGATAGCTTCTTGCGACTGGCGCCTGAACCCGGTAAGCACTGGGAGCAGCTGGAAATCAATAATCGCTACCTGACCTGTCGCTGTATGGCCGATGATGTGGCTTGGTTTGACTTCGCTGAACTGTGTGCTGGACCGCGCTCGCAGAATGATTACATCGAACTGGCTCGCATCTTTCACGCAGTATTGATTTCCGGTGTGCCCGAGTTCCTGCCCGACAACGACGATCAGGCGCGCCGCTTTATCCATCTGGTGGATGAATTCTACGACCGTAATGTGAAACTGGTCTTGGCGGCGGCCAAGCCGCTGCCGGAGTTGTATGCCGGGGGGCGGCTGGAATTCGAGTTCCAGCGGACCATTTCCCGGTTGCAGGAGATGCAGTCTTACGAGTACCTTGCTCGGGAACACCGCCCTTAGGTCAGTTGCCGGAACTGGCGTACTCGAGCCGCCAGCGAGCTCTGAATTAAGTGGCGACAATGCTCAAATAGTGATCGGGAAGAGGCCTTCGGGTGCGGGAAGGTCACGCGGTGAATGCGTTTTTTGAACAAGTGTGGTCTTCCCGCGCCCAAAGACCGTATGGAAGAGCCTCCTTAACTGCCCCACGAACAGCGTCCACATGGACGAGAGCTGGTGAAAATTATTGCATTCTCGGCTTGAAATAAGCGGGTCCATTGATTAGTATGCGCCCTCTCGAAATTGGACTCCTCCAAGAGGCGGTTATTGATGAAAACTTTC